>NZ_JBQYSN010000004.1:0-116243 GCF_052686535.1 Agrobacterium sp. DKPNP3
GATTCATAACTAATCTGCGCTTAGCGTTGTCGAGTCGGGCCGGACACAGAAATCAAAACCAGCGAATATCGATGGCAATCCACAGAGATCCAATGCCCAAGATCTAATCTACGGCATTGTTCATGCTTCGTTCGGCCTTAGCGTACGATTTCGGACTGCTCTTGTTCTGACCCCAAAGAGTCGAGAGATTCAAAATGGCAATTTCGCCAAAACTTACACACCGGAAAAAATGCCGAGACGAATCAAGACTCTAACTATTTTGACTTTCGCAATTGTTTTTACGGTGTGATGATCGGCCCGGTACCCCTTTGAATTAACGTCGGATCATAATGCTCTTTCGATCCTTTGCCGCATTTGCCATCGCCGCAGTTTGCCTCGTGACCGTCGCAAGCGGTCTTCGTTCGCAGCCAATGCCGCCAGTTGCGACCGTGTCCACGCCGGAGCTTCGGCGGCTCTGCCGTGCGGGAAGTGCAGAAGCGTCCGTGCTGCCTGAAGCCGACGCAAATTCGATCCTTCAAGATTATGAGCAGTCACGGGCGGCCTGCGACCGGCTGGTGGAGGCCTCAGGCCTTCAGGGCGACGCGCTGGTTGACGCGCTTCTCGACCGCGCGGACTTTGAAGCGCCAGGGCAAGACGACAAATACGAACGGGCCTTGGCCGACTATGCCCGCGCAATCGAGCTGTCCCCCGGCTCCGCTGATGCTTACTGGCGCCGTGGAAAGGCAAACCTTCTCTATGCGCGTAATCTCCCGGCTGCCTTAAAGGATCTCGATGAGGCCATTCGCATCGCCCCCTCCCACGCGGAGTTCCTTGTCACCCGTGCCTCGATCCTGAGCTGGCTTGGGGAGCCGGCACGGGCCCTGGCCGACCTCAATCAAGCGCTTGGGCACGATCCTCATTCTGTACATGCGTTGACCAACCGCGGCCTTGCTCACTTCAACAATGGCGACACCGCTAAGGCTCTTGTTGACTTCGACGCCGCCATAAAACTTTCTCCGAATGATTCAGGACTCTATGGCTTTCGCGCCGCAGCCCGGCGGGCGTCCGGCGACGACACGGGGGCGAAGGCGGATGATGCGAAGATGACCGAGCTGATGTTTAAACAAGCTCAGTAAGGACAAGTCCGGCCGGCTCTTGCCGCCCGCCTTTATTATCACCTGTGACATCGAAAAAATCACGTAACTGCCAGATCAATGACGATGACGGTCGCGCGGACGGTGCGCTGCCCGGAGTCTCCCCGTCCTTCTCACCCCTTCGAAACCCTCATCGCTCCGACATCGCCGAAAATGCGTTGAACGGCCGCGATTTGATCAGCAGTGATGTCGACCGAGACCTCAATGTCGCCGTCGAGTGCGCCGTCATGGCGGGTCCCATCGGCGTGCGAGGCGTCTCCACCGGATGCGCGCGAACCGGATGTGTTTTCACTCGTGGCCGACTGTACGAAGATGTCGGGCCGCGACACGCCCTGCTGTTGAACGAGATGTTCGACCGCCAGGTCGGCCGCCTCACGCGTTGAGAAACTCGCGCGGATGGTAACGGTGCTGTCGTCTGCCATTATAATCTCCTTTCGCTTCAGTGAACGTGACACTCTCAAGGTGCGCCGTTGTTGCGAAGTTTTCTGTCTTCTCCCCGGCGAGCGGCCCGCCGGACTGGTCGAAGCTCTTCTATGGTCGGGTGCCACCACTCGGCGCCTTCCGCGTGTGCTACCTTCGCAGGCCATGTGCGTACGAGTTTGTCCAACCTCGGCTTGCGCCACAGCCCCCAGACGTGATCTTCCGTGACGCCCGGATAGAATTCTGCCATCGCCTCTGGATCGACAAGTTCCCCGGTGATCTCAGTGAAGATTACCAGGCCATATTGAATGCCGACGACACGGTCCAAAGGAGGAAGGTCGTCGCTTGCCAGAGGGTATCGCCGCCTTTTCCGCTCAGCCGAGCGTCGTTTCGACTTCGCCTCCTCTTCCTAGCCTTTCCGGGCTTCAGCTCGACGCCGCCGTTCCTCAGGCTCATTCCTTCTCGCCGCCTCCTCGATTGCCGGCCAGTGGCTGCGAAGCTCTTCATATGAACGGTAGGGGACGTGCCAGGTCTTCTGGCCACCATCCCACCGCGAATAGGGGATTTCGCGCAGTTCGTCGACGACCGTGCGCGAATAGGGCGTCCTGATCAGGAAGCCCGCTTTTCCGAGTGCAAGATAGCAGCTCTCGATCGGGTCGAACTCGAATGCATCCCTGCCCTTTGCGTCGGCGAACGCATCAGCCTCTGCTTCGAGTTCGGCAAGCCAGCGCCCAACACGTCGTGCGGCAGTCTTGCCTGGCACGAACCATGCCTTCCGGGTGTCGCTCCACCGCGCCCTGGGGAAACGCGTCCGAAATTGCTCGACAGTCATGCGGTCGAACGGAAAGGACACCGTCTCTCCTGGCGTAGCTTCGACATTCTCCGTTGATTGCTTGTCGCTCATGCTGAGGAAACGGCTATGTTGACCGACAGTTTCAACCCTCCGCGAAAAGCTGAGCCGCTTACGGTGTTGGTTGGAACTAAATCACGCCTGGACGCTTTTCACTGTCGAGGTTCCAGGCCGTGTCAACCGGACGTGGCAGGGATGACGAACGCGATGGTTTTTCCGGTTTCTCATCGCGGCCAACGAAACGGCAGTCGAGCGTCCAACCTGTCCGGCCGGGCCTCATCCCGCCCTCATCGGAGGCGGGAGGCGGATTTGTACCGGGGACTGCCATGGCCAGCGACAAGCTCTCGACCTACAAGCAGAAGCGCGATTTTCAAAAGACGCAGGAGCCGAGCGGCGCAGCGAAGCTGAAGGCGTCGAACCGCAGGCGCTTCGTTATTCAGAAACATGACGCAACGCGGCTGCATTACGACTTGCGGCTCGAACTCGATGGCGTCTTCAAGTCCTGGGCTGTCACCAAGGGACCGTCTCTTGATCCGCACGACAAGCGCTTGGCAGTCGAGGTCGAAGACCATCCGTTGGACTACGGCGACTTCGAGGGGACTATTCCGAAAGGCCAGTATGGCGGCGGGACTGTCATGCTCTGGGATCGGGGCTATTGGGAGCCGGAAGGCAACAAGACGCCGGAGCAGGCCCTCGCCAAAGGGGATTTCAAGTTCACACTAGAGGGAGAGCGGCTGCATGGCAGCTTTGTGCTGGTGCGGATGCGCAATAACCGCGACGGCGGCAAGCGGACGAATTGGCTGCTGATCAAGCATCATGACGACTTCTCAGTCGAGGAGGATGGTGGTGCGGTGCTTGAGGACAACGCGACGTCCGTCGCCTCCGGCCGAACCTTGGAGGCGATCGCCGCCGGCAAGGGCAGGAAGCCAAAACCGTTCATGGTGCAGAGCGGCGACGTTCAGGCGGATGCCGTTTGGGACAGCAATCATGGACTGGCGGCAGACGAACGTGCCGCGGACACAAAGGCAAAGCGGAAGCCGGCGCCGAAAAAGCCGGCAAAGTCCGCGATGCCGGAGTTCATACCGCCGCAGCTTTGCGAAACGCTGGAACGCCCGCCTTCGGCCGATGGCTGGATCCACGAGATCAAGTTCGACGGCTATCGCATTCAGGCGCGCGTCGAAAACGGCGAGGTGACGCTGAAGACCCGCAAAGGGCTGGACTGGACGGGAAAATATCCGGCGATTGCGACATCGGCCGCAAGCTTGCCTGATGCCATCATCGACGGGGAGATCTGCGCCCTCGACGAAAACGGCGCGCCGGACTTCAGGCGGCGCTGTCGGAAGGCAAGACCGACCAACTGGTCTATTTCGCCTTCGACTTGCTGTTCGAGGACGGTGAAGACCTGCGGCAACTGCCGCTCACCGAGCGGAAGGAACGCCTGCAGACACTGCTTGATGATGTCGGTGAGGATCCACGCTTGCGGTTCGTCGAACATTTCGAAACCGGAGGCGATGCGGTCCTCAAATCGGCATGCAAGCTCTCACTAGAAGGCATTGTCTCGAAACAGGCAGACGCGCTCTATCAATCGGGCCGCACCGAGACTTGGGCGAAGTCCAAATGCCGTGCTGGCCATGAAGTCGTGATCGGCGCCTATGCCAAGACCAACGGCAAGTTTCGCTCACTTTTGGTCGGCGTCTTCAGGGGTGGTCACTTCGTTTATGTCGGCCGGGTTGGAACCGGCTACGGCGCCGAAACGGTCGATACGATCTTGCCGAGGCTCAAGGAACTGGAAACATCAGAGTCGCCCTTTACCGGGATCGGCGCCCCAAAGAAGGATCCCAACGTGGTCTGGGTCAAACCCGAACTGGTCGCCGAGATCCAGTTCGCCGGCTGGACTGCGGATGGTCTCGTCCGCCAGGCGGCGTTCAAGGGATTGCGCGAGGACAAGCCTGCACACGAAGTCGAGGCAGAAAAGCCGGCATCGCCGGCAAAGACCGACACCCCGACGCCGGCCAAGTCAAAGCCATCAAGGCCGGCACGCGGCAAAAACGCCAAGGCCGAGGTGATGGGCGTGATGATCTCCAGCCCGGACAAGCCCCTCTGGCCCGATGCCAATGACGGAGAGCCGGTGACCAAGGAAGATTTGGCCCGCTATTACGAGACCGTCGGACCGTGGCTGATCGACCACATCAGGGGGAGGCCATGCTCGATCATCCGGACGCCTGACGGCATTGGCGGTGAGCAATTCTTCCAGCGGCACGCAATGCCGGGAACGTCGAACCTGCTGGAACTGGTCAACGTGTTCGGAGACAAGAAACCTTATCTGCAGATCGATCGCGTCGAGGGCCTTGCCGCCATTGCCCAGATCGGCGGCGTCGAACTGCATCCCTGGAATTGCGAACCGCACCAGCCGGAAGTGCCGGGCCGGCTCGTGTTCGACCTTGATCCGGGTCCGGACGTCCCCTTCTCCACGGTCGTCGAAGCCGCAAGGGAAATGCGCGACCGGCTAGAGGAACTCGGCCTCGTCAGCTTCTGCAAGACCACCGGCGGCAAGGGCCTGCATGTCGTCACGCCGCTCGCGGTAGCGAAGGGCAAGAAGCTCTCTTGGCCCGAGGCGAAGGGTTTTGCACACGATGTCTCTCAACAGATGGCACGCGAGAACCCGGACCTCTACCTTATCAAGATGGCCAAGAACCAACGCATTGGCCGCATCTTCCTCGACTACCTGCGCAATGACCGGATGGCGACGGCGGTTGCACCCTTGTCACCACGCGCAAGGCCCGGCGCCACCGTGTCGATGCCTCTCACGTGGAGCCAGGTGAAGGCCGATCTCGACCCGAAACGCTTCACCATCCGCACCGTGCCAGCGCTCCTCCAGAAGACCAGCGCCTGGCAGGATTATTGCGATGGCCAGCGTTCGTTGGAGCAGGCCATCAAACGATTGGCGAAGTCGATGAAACAGGCTGCCTAAGATCGCTGTCGTCAGAAGCCATAGCGCCGGTCAAGCGCTCGAAGGGCAGCCTGAAGCTCATCGATGGAAACCGGCTTCGGCGTTCCAGGAATACGGCGGAACGCCGGCGTGGAATCCAACGCATAGTAATCTGAAGCCCATGCCGCCAGTATGGTCCGTTTGTCGTCCACAGTGAGACCAGTCGCTTTCACCACGTCAAGCGGCCGCTCAATCTGCATGCCCTGTAGCAGGATCGTCGGACCCACCGCCGCGGCATTGCTCGCGGCCTGCTGCAAAATCTGGTGCATGTCCGCCTCCCTAGCGAACGTGCGGATCTTTGTCGTGCCGGCGACTGGAAGCGGCGATGACATCGGTCTCCGGTGCCAGTAGATCGTGCTTCTCAGCGAAAGCTGCGAACAGGCCGCGTGCGGTCTCCGCTTCGATCTCGCCGCGCAGGGCTGCGCCACAGGCCTTCAGCGCCACCGAAAAAGCCGTGTCGCGCATTGATGCTGGCCATTCGACGAGATGCCGGTAGGCGTCCATAACCGTGCGGACCTTAGCGGGAAAGCCAAGACCGATCAGGATGATTACAGGTTCTCTGAACATATCGGGTTTCATTGTCTCTCTCCTTCCCAACCCGGAATGTGCGATAGGGCGCCGCGGCTAGCGGCGCCCTTCTCCAAAGTTTCAGTCAAGCGGCCTTTTGCGCCTCGATCTGCACCGGGGCGGTCGACTGCACGAGGGCCGGATCCGTATGGATGTCGATCTTGCGCGGCTTCAACGCCTCCGGGATCTCACGAACGAGATCGATCGACAAAAGACCGTTGTTTAAGTCGGCGCCATTTACCCTGACATGGTCGGCAAGCTCGAACCGGTGTTCAAATGGACGTCCGGCAATGCCGCGATGCAGGTAGCCTTCGGATGCCGTCTCCTGCTTTTTGCCGGTGACTGTCGGCAGATTGGACTGGAAGGTGATGTCGAGATCATCTCGGGCGAAACCTGCGACCGCGACCGAAATCCGGTAGCTGTCATCGGCGGTCTTGACGATGTCATAGGGCGGCCAATCACTAATCGAGCGGGCACGCTGGGCATTTTCGAGGAGATTGAAGACCCGGTCGAAGCCGACGCTCGAGCGGAAGAGAGGTGGGTAGTCGTAAGATGTTGCCATAGCCATATCCTCCTTGAAGCAACATGGGTACAGAAGCGCCGAAACTCGGTGCTTCCAGCAAGGCCAGCCCTTTATCAGCGGCTGGCGGCAATCGATTTGCTTTTTGAGGATTTAGGGTTCAAGAGCACCAGCCGAAAAAATTTAAGGCCTCGCCGACGCGCTGAATTTCCTGCTCAGTCGAGTTCATAAACAGCGGCATTGTCCTGGATCTCACGCAGTCCTTTGTAAGATGCGTGCCGCAGATTGCCGTCGTCGGTCCAGCCACGGAACTCGATCTTGGCAATCAGCGTCGGCTGCGCGAAGACATAGTTCTTGCCCTTGAGCGGCACGACCGGTGTTCTGGTCTTCAGCGTATCCAGGGTCTTCTTCAGGTACGCCGCGTCCTTTTCCTTGAACCCGGTTCCTACCGCGCCAACATAAACCCAGTCCTGTCCACGTCTCGCAGCCAGCAGCAGACTGCCAATCCCGCCGCGCGCGACCGCGGACTGCTCGTAGCCGACGATCATGAAGCTCTCACTCTGCACACACTTGATCTTCAGCCAGTCGCCCGTCCGGCCGGATCGGTATGGACGATCCCGGTGTTTGGCGATGATTCCCTCCAGCCCGAGAGAACAGGCGGTTTCGAGGAGTTCGCCGCCGTCACCCTCCACCTCCTCGGAAAGCTGGATCGCTCCAACCGCACCATCCAACAGATCTGTCAAAAGATGTCGGCGGGCTGACAGCTCGGTCTTCGTCAGATCGTGCCCGTCGAAGTATAACAGGTCGAAGGCGAAGAGCACGGCTTCGCTCGAAGCTCGTTTGCCGCCGCGTCCGCCAAGCGAGCGTTGCAGCGCTCCGAAGTCGGACCTGCCCTGCGCACCGAGCACAACAGCTTCGCCATCCAGAATGGCAGTCCCGACTCCGAGCTCTTTGGCAGCTGCCGCGATCGCAGGAAACCGGTGTGTCCAGTCATGGCCGCCGCGGGTAATAATTCGCACGCCTTTCGGCTCGATGTGCACGGCCAGCCGATAGCCATCCCACTTGATCTCAAAAGTCCAATCGGGACCGCTCGGTGGAGCTGGCTTGAGCAAGGCCAGGCATGGCTCAACCCGATCGGGCATCGCATCGAATGGAAGGTTCGGCTGCGCCGGATCGCGCTTGCGGCGCGGCTGCGATTTTGCAGAAAGCCCGTCGTCCTGTAGGAGCGGTTTCGCGCGTCGCTTCATTTGCTCGACCGGGTCTCAGCGGCGACCGACTTTTTCAGAGCGTCCATGATGTTGATGACGTTGCTCGGCGTCGACTTTGCCGGCGCGGACAGTTTCGCCCTGGCCGGCTTTTTCAGCGCCTTCTTCTTGGCGGCAATGATGTCGAGAAGCCGGTCCTGCACCGGGTCAATGACCATCTTCGGGTCCCAGTGCTGCGTCTGCTTCTTGATCAGTTGCTGTACCAGGGGCATCATCTCGCTGTCCGCCGTCTCGTCGTCGTCGATGCCCGCAAAATAGGAGTCTTCATCTCGGACTTCATCCCCGTAGCGCAAAGTCCAAAGGACAATACCCTTGCCGCGTGGCTCCAGCATGACCGCGCGTTCCCGGCGCGAGATCACCAGCCGCGAGATGCCAACCATGTCCTGCGCTTCCATCGCATCGCGAATGACGGAGAACGCCTCCTGTCCGACCGGATCGTTGGGCGATAGGTAATACGGCGTGTCGAGCCAAATCCATTCCACGCTGTCGCGCGGGGTGAATGTGTAGATGTCGATCGTCTTGGTGCTGTCGAGCGCAACGTTCTCCAGCTCCTCGTCCTCCAGCATAATGTATTCGTCCTCGCCACGCTGGTAGCCTTTGACCTCATCTTCGTCTTTGACCTCTTTGCCGGTGACGCTGTCGACATAGTGGCTGACGACACGGTTCTGGGTCTCGCGATTGAGGGTGTGGAAACGAACCTTCTCGCTTTCGGAGGTCGCCGGCATCATCTGCACCGGGCACGTGACGAGCGATAGCTTGAGGTAGCCTTTCCAATAGGGACGGACAGCCATGTTCTCCTCCGATCAACCGGCGCGGCGGGTCTGCGACGCCGCGGACTTGGTTTTGGCAGCGGCAGGTTTGGCGGCCTTCTGGCGCGCCGTGCCCTTGTTGGCATTGGCCGCACTCCGTTTCGGCTCCGCCTTTTTTCCACCAATGCCGGCACTTTCTCTGAGTGCCTGCAGAAGATCGCTGGGTTTCGACGCCGCCGGCGCCTTTTTCTTCGGAAGCGCCCTACCCTCGATCTTCGCCTTCACCAGCTCGGCGACGGCAGCTTCGTAGCGATCATCGAATGCACTGGCATCAAAGCTTCCTTTCTTGGTGCCAATGATGTGCTCGGCCAAATCCAGCATTTCGCCTTCGATCTTCAGATCGGGTAGTTCCTCGAACGCCTCCTGAGAGGAGCGCACCTCGTAATCGAAGTTCAGCGTTGTGGCGATCAGCCCTTCGCCATGCGGACGAATGAGGACGGTTCGAACGCGGCGAAAGAGAACGGTCCGGGCAATCGCGGCCACCTTGGCTTTCTTCATGCCGTCGCGCAAAAGCAGAAAAGCATCCGTGCCCATCTTGTCCGGCGCCAGGTAGTATGGCTTGTCGAAATAGACGTCGTCGATCTCGTGGCAGGGGATGAAGGCATCGATCTTGAGCGTTTTGTCGCTGTCAGGCACGGCGGCCGCGACCTCCTCGGGCTCAAGGATGATGTATTGGCCGTTTTCGACCTCGTATCCTTTGACCTGCTCGTCACGTTCGACCGGATCGCCGGTCTCGCTGTCAACGAACTCGCGCTTGACCCGGTTTCCGGTCTTGCGGTTCAGCGTGTTGAAAGCGATCCGTTCCGAAGATGACGCTGCGGTGTACAGCGCCACCGGACAAGCGACCTCTCCGTATTTGATGAAGCCTTTCCAATTCGCTCTCGGGGCAACCATGACGCAGAACTCCTGACACAACCAATGCGATTCAAGCGAATCAGCATGTAATTGTTCCGAGTCGAAACGAATCAATTTTCAAGGACTTAGCGCGATAATGCCCACTCGTTTTGCGAGTCTGCGCTAGTCTCTTGATCCCCGTGCATCTTTTCCTGGTCACACGCGTTTCTTCATGGAGCGAACCTGAAGGAGCACTGCTATGAGCAAACGCGAACTTATCGATACGGGAACTGACAAGCGTTATGTCCGCCGTGACAAGGAGGGGAAATTCAAGGAGAATGTCGACGTCTCCCGCTCGCTGTCGGCCGATGCTCGCCACGACGCGAAGCATGATGCGAAACCGGGTCAGGGCGACAAGGGTGATCGCAAGCACTGACGGAAACGCCGGTGAAGCTCGCTACCTACAATGTCAATGGGATCAATGGCCGGCTGGAGGTTTTGCTCCGCTGGCTCGCCGAGGCAAAGCCTGATGTCGTCTGCCTGCAGGAATTGAAGGCGCCAAACGACAAATTCCCGCGCCGCGAGATCGAGCGCGCAGGCTACGGTGCGATCTGGCACGGCCAGAAATCCTGGAATGGCGTGGCAATCCTTGCCAGGGATCAGGAGCCGCTCGAGATACGACGCGGACTGCCGGGAGATCCCGACGACAGCCACAGCCGCTATATCGAGGCTGCTATTGATGGCATCGTCATTGGCTGTCTGTATCTTCCGAACGGCAACCCAGCACCTGGGCCGAAATTCGACTACAAACTCCGCTGGTTTGAGCGACTGCATTCCTACGCCGCGGAGCTCTTCGAACTCGATGTTCCTGTGGCTCTGGTCGGCGATTTCAATGTGATGCCAACCGATCTCGACGTCTATAAACCGGAGCGCTGGCGGGATGACGCCCTGTTTCGGCCTGAGGTGCGCGCAGCTTATGCCGAACTCATTGCCATGGGCTGGACGGACGCCATCCGGCTGTTGCATCCGGAGGAGCGGATCTACACGTTCTGGAAGTATTTCCGCAACGCCTTCGCACGCGATGCCGGGCTGCGCATCGACCACTTCCTGCTGAGCCCATCGCTACGGGAAAGACTGCAGACCTGCAGCGTCGACAAGTTCGCGCGGGCCTGGGAGCACACCAGCGATCACGCGCCGGTCTGGATTGAACTGGATGATGATTAGCATATCTCGAGGACATGTTGGTGCGGTCGTTTCCAGGCCCACCACTGGCGATGTCCGATAGAGAAACAAAGGAGTGTCGGTATGCAAGATTTCGACGCCGTGGAGTTCGCGGACCGTCTGGCGGCGATGACGGACGAGGAGGTGTTTGGGCTGATGAAGACGCTTGAAGAAGCAAGCGAGGGTGTTCGTCCTGAAGATCGTGATGACAGCGATGTATTCGCTCAGATCGCTTTGGTGGAGACGGCGATCGAGGAACGGTTTCCGGGCCAGCTTATGGCGCCATACAAGGATTGGCAGCAGCGCCGTGTCGGTGGCTGATCAGGAGGATTTTTCATGAGTGATAGATCTGAAAATCAGGAACGACTGTTTCAGCAGTTGGATGATGCCGTCGCTGAGATCATCGATCGTTTCGCAAATGAGGGACACGGAACAGCGCGTGTCGTAGAGACGCTTCAGGACGTTCTGGCAAAGCGACAGCTCGCCTATGATCACGACCCTGATCCCGCGGATGAACCGATAGAAGAACCGGCCAACGAGTGGCCCGCAGCCGATAACCCGTCAAACGAAACCGGGGGGCGGAGACCATGAACAATACGGCAGACCATCCCGCCGCCGTCGCGGCAATAGGCAATCTGACCCGGACGCAAGAAGAAGCGCTTCGAGCAATTGCTTTCTTCCGGCGACAGCGGAAGGTGGGCAGGGGCTGGCTGGTGGGTGACAAGCGGCTGTCGGAGAGGCTTGTCGAGCGACTGGAAAAGATGGAACTGGTCGAGGAGAGCTTCATCCGCGGCGAACCGGTGCTGCAGTTGACCATTGTCGGACAGGCGATCAAGGCGCAGCTGCTTCAGTAATCTGTCTGCGCCGGCTTTGCATCCGTTGGAAAGACATCCACCTCACAATATAAAAGCCTAGCCGGCTGACTGACCAATGTTTTGATATAAAAATTGGTCAGTAGTGCGCGAGTTGCCATTATTGACCAATTTTTGTATATAATTTTTGGACACAATGAGGGCACCCATGCCGGATCCCACATCTGACACTTTGGAACGCATTCACCAAAGAATCGCTGACGCGGCGCCTTCCGGGGTTTGGTCGCGCTCCGACTTCTTGGATATCGCAACACCGAACGCCGTCGAAAAGGCGCTGCAGAGGCTGACCAATCGCGGCGACATCCGCCGCCCTCATCGTGGTCTTTACGACAAGCCAGCTGTCAGCCAACTGACAGGGAAGATGGTGTTTCCGCCACGGGCCTCATTCATCGATGCAATCGCGCGACGTGACAAGCTTCGTGTTTGCGTCGATGGCATGACGGCTGCCAATGATCTTGGCCTGACAACCGCCGTCCCCGCCAGGTCAATAATCTATGCGGACACATATCCCCGAACCATCGAGATCGAGGCCAATGCCGGGGATGCGGACGCCACGAAGCCCGTGATCTACATCTTGGACTTCAAGCGTATCTCGGCAAAGACCGCTTTTTGGGCGGGCCGGCCGGCAATGCGAGTGATCCAAGCTCTCCATTGGTTTCGTGACGAGCGATCCAATCTGGAAACTGTTGTCGATGGTATCGTCCGCTACCTGGCACGAAGCCCATACAGGCAGCCGATCGTCGAAGATCTGCGCGAAAACATTCACGCCATCCCAGCCTGGATGTACCAGGCTGTGGAGACGATAACCGCCGACCCGCCACTCCAGGAAGACGGAAACACTCCGCCGGGCCGCGGGGGATTGGATGAACATGCGCCAGAGTTTCATTGATATCCTTCGCTCAACCGCTGACGAGCAGCGAGCACTGTTTTCCGCCCCTGCGTCCGACCTGGAGACGCGGGCCGAAAATATCGAGAAGGATCTGTACGTCTGCTGGATACTGGACTTCCTGTTCAACCGGCGCGGGGACGATGCTATCGGCCTTTATTTTAAGGGCGGCACCAGCCTCAGCAAGGCATATGGCCTGATAAAGCGTTTTTCTGAAGATATCGATATCGGCATCTATAAGGCAGATCTGAAAGTTCCGCTCGAAGCCGATATCGCAGCCCTCCCCTCCGTCAATCAACAGCAGAAGGCTCTGGCCGAGCAGGTGGACGAGGCAGCACGCCATTACATGTCTGGACCGCTCAAGCGTTTGCTTGGTGAGGAAATCGCTGCGGTCGAGGAAAAGACCCAATCGGGACATTTTTCGCTCGATTTCGGATATGATCTCTACCGAAAGAAGGAGGCGCTCGACGTGCTGGTTCTGGGATACAAAAGCGTCTTCGACACGAGCGGCGGTTATGTCGAAGCGGCAGTGCGCATCGAAGGCGGGGCACGCCCGGATCCGGTTCCGGCCGAGACGCGAGAGATCATTCCATACGTTGCCTCGGAAATGCCAAAGGGCACTGACCTGACGGCCCAGAATGTAACGACCGTCAAGCCAGAGCGCACTTTCTGGGAGAAAGCTCTGATCCTTCACGCTATGACCGAGATGACCGAAAAGCGAAGCCTGCAGGATAGTCCTGCGCTGAAAGTTCCCGACCTCAATCGATACTCGCGCCACTATTACGATGTTCATCAAATCTGGACGAATCCCGACTACGGCAAGGCCACTGCGTCGATGCTTGACCTTGCTGAGGCTTGCCGCCGGCATAAAGAGCTAATGTTTCGCGCACCAGACCATCGATATGATCGAGCCGTTCCCGGTAGTTTTCGGCTGGTCCCCACGCCTGAGATGCGCAAAAAACTCGCATCAGACTATGAGAGAATGTCCGCCATGATATTTGGGACGCCGCCCGAATTTGGTTCTGTCATGGCCAGTATTGAAGAGTTGGAGTCCTTTCTCAACTCTATCGCAGACAAACCCTCGTTTTAAAAGCAAATGCGAGAGCCGATCGTGTCGCCTGAACAGATCAGAACCACCGACCGTGTTATTACAAACTCCCTCAGCACGAGATCGGCAGCCTAAGCAAGGGCTTGATTTAACGTCACGATTGCTTTTGAGGCCGTAACAGGTGCAACTCACAATCAAAACCTCCGCCCCACCACTGGGTTCGCCGTGGGTGGGGCGGTCCCCGAACGGTCAATGAGATTGGCAGACTGCTTCGATGTTGTTTCCGTCGGGGTCGAGCACGTATGCCGCATAGTAGTTTGCATGATACCGATCCCGGATCGCCGGAGGTCCGTTGTCGGCACCGCCGTTTGCCAATGCCGCGTTATAGAAGCCATCGACAACTTCCCGGCTTGCAGCAGCGAATGCTATGTGAACCGGCGATCTGTCTCCGGCCTTCTGGTGGATCCACAACCTGGGATAGCCATGCGGGCCAAGCCCGTGACGCGGGCCGCCGTGTACGGTCCGCCCTGGATCGACACTTAAGACGAGATCGAACCCAAGTGGAGCGAGCGCGGCCTTGTAAAAGTGGAGTGAACGCTTTGCGTCCGACACGGGAAATTCGACGTGGTCGATGATGATGTCACTCATTCCAATGCTCCTATGCCTGCGATGCGCCGCCGTCGGCGAACAGCTCGATCCCATTGACGTAGCTTGCTTTGTCGCTTGCGAGAAACGCCGCCACCTCCGCAATTTCTTCCGGTTCTCCAATCCTGCCGATCGGGCTTCTGTCTCGGAGATACGCAAGTCCCGCGTCATGGTTTTCTCCGAAACCGTCCCGCAGGGACTGGGTGTTTGTCGGACCGGGACTGACAATGTTGATGCGGATGCCGCTACCCTTCAGATCGCTAATCCAGCTCCGAACGAGATTTCGGACCGCCGCCTTCGTTGCGCCATAGATGCTCATGGTCGGGCCGGGGTCGATCGAAGCCGTCGAACCGACGATTACGATCGAGGAACCGTTGCCAAGAAGTGGAAGAGCTCCCTGGACCGTGAACACCACGCCCTTTACGTTGATGTCGAACTGCTGGTCGTAGTCCGCTTCCTTGATCTGCCCGAGCGGTGCATGAACGCCCCCGCCGGCATTCGCCACGAGAACGTCGATGCGTCCGAAGCGGGATCTGACTTCGTCGAACAGACTTTGAAGACTGGCGAGGTTCGAAACGTCAGCCGCGAAGGCCGAGACGTCGCCTCCAAGTCTGTCGACAGCCTCTTCAAGGACGTCTCTGCGTCTTCCAGTGATGACGACCTGCATCCCATCGAGCTGCAGCCTTCGCGCGATAGCGAATCCGATACCGCTGCTCCCCCCGGTCACGAGCGCGACCTTGCGTGCCGCGACGCCATCGTCCCGCATATCAAAGGTAGAGTTCACCATGGCTGTACGCCTCCGTCGATACCGAAAAAGCCCGCCGTCGGGCCGGTGCTGTCGATCGTTGCCAGCCTGATAGCGCTGGCGGCTCCCTCGTCGGGCGAAAGTGTTCCTGAGTGGCCGTTGAGGTCGGTCGCGACGTTCCCCGGCTCGACCGCGTTCACCTTGATGCCAAAGGATTCGAGCTCCTTCGCGAAGGCGACTGTCACAGCATTCAAAGCTGTCTTGGATGAGTTGTACGCGAGAAGATTGGCTGTCGAGTAGATCGAGGAGGGATTGGTCACGAGCCCGATCGAACCCAGTCCGCTGCTCATCATCACGACGCGGGCTCCCTCGGCGGCCTTGAGCAGAGGGAGAAAGGCCTGCGTCACGAGAACTGGGCCGAAGACGTTAACGTCATAGGTCTTTCGCAGAGCCTCGAGCGACTGACCGCTGGGCGGATGTCCGGGTTCCAGAATGACACCGGCGTTGTTGACAAGGCCATCGAGATGACCAGACTGGCGCCCGAACGCCACCGCGGCGTCCGCGACACTTGCCGGTTCCGCGACGTCGATCAAGAGGAGGTGCACCGCCAGCCCCTCGTCCCGGAGGGCGGCGACCGCAGCCGCTCCCCTGTCCTTGTCGCGCGAACCCAACCAGACCTCATAGCCGAGCCGGCCGAGACCACGAGCGATCGAGAAGCCGATGCCCTTGTTCGCTCCCGTAACGAGTGCCGTTCGCCGACGGCCAACTGGGGTAACCACCGTCATGCCGCGTTCTCGCCCATCACGTGGTTGCTGATGTCGCCGATAGAATGGGCTGTCAGGGAGCGGTGAACGAATCTCCATTCCCCCTCATGTAGCTCGAAGCGGTCGAGATACTTTCCCGTCACGATCGGCTGCAGCGGAAATCCATCGAGCTGCTGATGGACTGTATAGTAGCTGGACGCCCGAGCCGTATGGCCGGAATGATCGACGTCGACAAGTATGTTTGTGACGGTGTGCCAGGTGCGAGGGGTTCCGTCCGAGTGCCTGCGGATCCCTGCATCGAGGAATGCTCGGATGCCTTCCTTCGATGACACGACTTTGCCGACGATGTCGAACTCCGCGTGCTGGAGCAGTTCCGCGACGGCCGCGAAATTTCCCTCGTCGAGATAGTGGACATAGGAGGCGATGAGCTTGCGGATCGATGACTCCGCTGCGAGCCGAGTAACGAGGGCTTCAGGTCCCTTCGACATGAGATATCCTTTTCCTGTGATGAGAACGGCATTTTATAGCGACCGCTATATAAAGTCCTAACTCGATCAGGCGCGCGATGCAAGAACTTTATAGCGCTCACTATAATCTCGACACGCCAGGACGGGTGGTGTATGTCTTTCAGCCAGACATGGAGACGTCGATGGAACAGAGGACACGAAAGCGCCGGCCGGCATTTGATCGTGAAAATGGCGTTCAGATTGCCCAGAGGCTCTTTCACGAGCGCGGTTACGACGCGGTGGGCGTCGCCGACCTCACGGCAGCTTTAGGCATTGTCCCACCCAGCCTCTATGCCGCGTACGGAAGCAAGGCAGAGCTCTTCGACAGAGCGATGCGACTTTACGCTTCGCAGCACTCACTGCCTGTCGAGGAAATCCTTTCGGCACACTCCGATCCAGCCGCGGCGCTGACGGAGCTTCTTGTTATGGCCGCTCGGCACTATTCTCGTCACGAGACCTGCCGAGGGTGCATGATCACTGAAGGGATGCGCGCGAACGATCCGACCGCCAGGGCCATGGCGACGGCCCTTGCCGCTCCCGCCAGCACGATCATTCGGGAGTACGTCGCCCGGCATAACCCAGACGGCGCGGACCGGATCACCGACTATGTTCTACTAACCCTGCGAGGGCTGTCGTCCTTCGCCTGCCTTGGTCAATCGGCAGAGCGCCTCGTCGCCAGCGCTAGGTTGGCCGGGCGGTCGCTGGAGCAGGAATTCGAAGCTTCTCTCGCCGCCTAGATCGGGGACAGGTGTCAGGCTGCCCGCAGCCGCAGTCTTGCTGCGTCCTTGAGCGGCGGCAGGCCAAACTGCCGGGCATACTCCCGACTGAACTGATTGGGACTTTCATACCCTACGCCGAATGCCACCGATGTCGCCGTGCCTTCCCCGGAGAGCAGCAGGGAACGCGCATGCAGGAGACGAACGTGCTTCTGGTACTGGATAGGACTGAGCGCTGTTACCGCTTTGAAGTGGCGATGGAACGCTGACACGCTAAGTGCGGTCATCTCCGCCAGTTCCTCGACGCGGAGAGGCTTCGCGAAGTTTTCCCGGATCCACCGAATGGCATCGCCGACGCGTGCAAGAGGCGTCTCCGGCATCGCAATGTCGCGAAGCATCCAGCCGAGCGGCCCCCGCAGAACACGGAACAGGATCTCGCGCTCGTAGGCAGGTGCCAGGGCGGCGACCTCGTCAGGACGGTCCATCAAACGAAGCATGCGCACCCAGGCATCGAGCAGCTCAGGAGTTATTGGAGCCACCGAAAATCCCGAGTCGTAGAGGGTTCCGCCGGCAGGCTTTGGCAGGTCAGCGATAAGGTTCGCAACGATTGCCGGATCGAGCGTGAGACTGATCGCGAGGTATGGTCGGCCACGTTCATCCGGATGGACCGAGCCCACGGCCGGCAGGTCGACCGACATTACGAAATAGGTGGCCGGATCATAGTGAAATGTCCGGTCGCCGACCGTCATGGACTTCGATCCCGTCAGGATCAGATTGACCATCGGTTCGTAGACGGCAGCTAACTGATGCTCCGGGATCTCTCCTTGCACCATCGCCACACGGGGTATCCCGGTGTCGGTTCGGCGGTTCTCAGCTCGCGCAGCCAGATGTCGGAGTTCTTCAAGCTGTTGTTCCATGGGAGGGACGATTGCACGCGCAGAACGTTGGAGCAAGTGGAAAGCAGAAATAGGCAATGATCGAAGAGGATCGGGTGAGCGGTGGGTGGCTGCCGCGGTTATCAAATCATCATCCGCATCGGACATTGGAGAGTTGTCATGAAGATCGTTATTGTCACCGGCGGGAGCCGTGGGATCGGCGCCGCCACGGCGCGAATGTGCGCAGCGAAGGGCATGGGCGTCATCCTGACCTACAACAGCAATCCTGAGGCCGCGAACGACGTCGTCGCTTCTGTAAATGAGACCGGCGGCGCTGCGGTCGCCCTAAACTTGGATGTCTCGCAGATCCATTCGTTCGCGGCCTTCCGCAAGGAAGTAGAGAAAGTGCTCCAAGCAACGTTCGGCCGCGGCGACTTTGACTTCCTGGTCAACAATGCCGGATATGGGCTGTTCACGCCGCTCGCGGACGTGACCGAGGATCAGTTCGATGGTCTGTTCAATGTGCACCTCAAGGGACCGTTCTTTCTCACGCAGACCCTTCTGCCTCTGATGGCCGATGGCGGGCATATCGTGAACATGACGAGCGCGACCACCCGCGTCGCTTTCGCCGGAGTGGCTCCATACGCGTCCTTCAAAGGCGGCCTCGCGGTAATGACCCGATACCTGGCCAAGGAACTCGGTGGACGACAGATCCGGTCGAACTCCGTTTCTCCAGGGCCGATCCGAACAGAACTCGGTGGCGGGTTGAACGAGGAATTCGAAGCGAAGCTTGCGGCTATGGCGTCGCTGGGACGCGTCGGCGAGCCAGACGAGGTTGGGAGTGTGGTCGCCTGTCTCCTGGCTGACGAGAACCGCTGGATCAACGCACAGGACATCGAAGTTTCCGGCGGCTACGTGATTTGAAGGAGAACAGCGATGCTTGATCATATCTTTCTGACGGTTCTGGATACGGAACGCTCCATCGAGTTCTACAGCAGAACCCTTCGCCCCCTCGGGATCACCCAGCGACACGACTACGATGGAAAGGACGGCCCCGTCGGCCATCCCGACCTTAAAGGCTTCGGCGCAAGCGGACGGATGTTCTTTTGGCTGCGGCAAGGCGAACCCTCGCCTGGGGCGGTGCATGTCGGCTTCGTCGCGAGCTCAGAAGCGGCGGTCGCCGCTGCCTACGACGCGGCGATTGCCGCGGGCGCCACGTCGGTCCATGCGCCCGGACCGCAGCTTCACTATGACCCGCGCTACTTCGCGGCGCAGGTCCGCGATCTTGATGGCTACACTCTGGAGTTCGTCTTCAAGAGCTGGCAGCACGAAAGGTGACGATGATGGAGGGACAGGCTGACTTCCACGCCGTGGCCGCACGTCTGATCAAGGCGACGAACGCTTTCGATGCCGACGCGGTGACGGTTTTGTTCACACCGGACGCGGTGATCGACGACCCGTCCACCGGAGAACGTTTCGACGGGTACGACGGCATTCGCGACTACGTCGAGCGGTTCTTCGTGGGATACAAGACCGTGACACGTCTCCTGACGGTGGAGGCGTTCGGCCCACTCACAGCGCGCCTTCGAGTCGATTTCACAGGCGACTTCGGTCACGAGGTCGGGCGGCTCGATATCAAGTTAACCAGCGAGGGACTGATCGAGCGCATCGACGCCGACCTCGAATAGCCCGCCATCATAGCTCAGCAAGACGAAAGAAATGTAGATGACAAGACTGATGATTTACGGCGCGGCCGGATACACGGGGCGCATGGTGGCAGAGCATGCCGCCGCGCTCGGCCTCGAACTCATTCTCGCAGGACGACCCGGTAGCCGGTTGGCTATCGAGGAGATGGCCGACGAGCTTCGTGCTGAGACGAGGTTTTTCTCGCTCAACGACGGCACGGATCCGGCGAACCATCTCGCCGGGACTGCAGTTCTGCTGAATGCCGCAGGACCCTTCGCGGATTCTGCCGAGCCACTCATGTCCGCTGCGATCCGCGCCAAGGTTCATTATCTGGATTTTTCAGCGGAGCTTGACACGTACAGGGAAGCGATGGCGCTCGATGCTCCCGCGCGAACTGCCGGGGTGATGCTGATGCCCGGAAGCGGAGGAAGCGTGGCCATGCTGGGCACCCTAGCATCGCTTGCAGTCTCGCGCACTCGCAACCCGAAAAGGATCGCGATAGCCCTGGATGTTGCCGGCGGCATGTCCCGGGGCTCGGTCGCCAGCGCGAGCCGCAGCATCGTCGCGGAGACGCTTCGGCTGGCCGATGGGCATCTTGTTGAAAGAAGCGCTAAGGAAACCCGTAGTTTTGATTTTGGGAGTGGGCCACTGTCGTGCTTTCCCGCGACATTGCCGGACCTGCTGACGATTCAGCATGCGACAGGCGTGAGCGACATCGAGACCTACGTACATATCTCAGAAGGAGCATTCCCTCCTTCAGACGCCGAGATAAACACGAGCGGGCCGACGGTGGCAGAGCGCGAAGCGAACCGCTACCACGCAAGTGTCGAGGTGGAAGCCGACAACGGTTCGATAGTCAGGATGGCACTGGACACGGTTAACGGCTACACATTTACAGCCATTGCGGCAGCAGAGGCGGCGCGCCGAGTTCTGGCGGGCGATGTTTGCCCTGGCTTCCGGACGCCTGTCGAGGTGTTTGGTGATGATTTCGCACTCACCATCGGACAAACATCTGTCTCAGTCTTGTAGCTCCTGACTGTTTCGACTGAAGCACGATACGTCTTCAGTCGAGGAGCCAGCTATTGACTGACGACGGCATCCGCGGGCCGCTGGCCGCGAAGCCCAGCTTGAGCAGCGTCTTCGCCTTGATTGGATTCGAACCGATAACCCCGCGCCGCAAGTGTGCTAAGTCTTTGCAACGCCTCGAATCTAGGCCTTCCGACCCGTCAAGAATGAGACTAGCTCATGTGTAATCGTTATGAGGCTCTGCAGTTGATCAACTGAGGGCTCAAGATCCACATTCCCATGGATGACTTGATTGCGTATCGTAGCGAGATTTCGCAATGTTTCTGCTTGGCTTGGCGTCACAAACCCACCAGTAGCCAGCAGTTCAACCACAAGTCCAGGGGTTTGTGGTTTTAGGGTTTCGCTAGGCTCCAAGTGTCGAGCGATGCCTCCGAGAGATGCCCATGCGAACAAAATTGAGGCTCGCGGATCAGTCAGTTTGCTCAACGCTTCAACAGTACGTTCAATGGCCGGCACGCTTGCAATCGGGACCTGCCGTTCAGCTTGCCCATCATAAACGACCTCAAGCCTCCAGTCGGGATGATCCGCCAGAATTTCCCGCAATCTTCGAATCTTTGCTTGTGCCGTCGGGCTGCCTTTTGCCACAACTTCCACAACGATGTTGCCCTTGGGACCAATCGCAACAGCGTCAGCTTCATAGTCGGCCAGAAACGCCGGAAGATCTGATCTGGTAGGACTCCAAACGACCCTGTAACCCTGCGCACCGAGGCGGGCAGATAAACATCCAGCGCGTTTCTTTCGACTGCGGCAAAGTCAATCATTAGAAGCTTGGTTCCCCAAGGATTGCATCTACTCGAATATAGAGGATCGGGCCTTCCGATCCTATCGCCTCCACCAACTTGTTGGACGGGTTTGGCGAAAGCTGCGTTTGCATCCGGCCCGAACCTTTGAACCACAACCCGATCAATAAGGCTGTCATCGAGATAAACCGATGGGATCATGGCATCGAGAGTTAGCTTCATGATATTATCGACGTCTCCAGGATATTTTTACTTTTTATTCAATTACTTAGCTCCATAAGTATGCTTATGCGATTTTGGAGCGCTGCCGATCGACCACTCAATATCGGCTAGAGCGAAACTTGAAACTCGGGGGTAAAATTGGCATCCGCAAACACATTATCGATCTCAGAGGTCGCCATCATCAAGGGGATGTTGAACCTCACCCCACGGCCCACGAACCAGGCAATCCTTGCGTATTTCACGCGCCCAGATCGTGATCTAAACCATCGATTGATAGCTCAGATTCGTGACGGCTACCTTCACGCGGCGGTATCCGCTGCATCTGGAGCGGCCGTTCAGTCCTACATGCGTGTCAGCCGATACCAGCCGCATCTAGATGCCGCAGTGTTCGTGCCTCATCCTGGACCTTCTGCATCGGCACAGTACGGCACACGATACCTGCACCTCGACTGGTGGCCCGTTGGTCAGGGCCTGTTTTCGACAGGTGCAATCGTGACCGAGAATGGTCCGCGCTTCAACTGGATCTATGATTGCGGCACCACGTCAGCTGATCGTTTGCTCACGGATGCTATAGCACACACCCATCGGCAACGCTCGTCGCTCGGCGTCTCAGTAGTCGACCTCGCCGTACTATCGCATTTCGACAAGGACCATATTAGCGGCTTTTCGCGTCTCGTGCGATCGTCCCCAATCCGAGTGATCCTCCTCCCCTACCTTTCGCCTCTCCAGCGGCTTGTCCTGGCACTTCAACAAGGACTTTCCGCCGACGACGCCGAGTTTGCTTTCTACGTCGATCCCGTAGGTTATCTTCAAGGGCTGGATGGAGGCGATATCGGTGAAATCATCTTCGTATTGCCTTCAGGCCCGGACGATGGCGCACCGCCTCCACCTATGGATCCGCGGCCGGATCCTGACGGACCGGAGGAACTTCGGGTAAAATACGAGCCCGATGAGCCTCCTGAAGATGCAGGAGACGAACTGTTCCAAGCACAAGCCCACGCTAGAGTTCGCTACCTCAAGCGAGGCGGGACTATATCTGTTCCTTTCTTCTGGGAGTTCCTACCTTACAACGATGCTTCGATGCTGCCCAAGATCACGAAGACATTCAGATCTCGGGCATCGAGGCTCGTCCAGGACATGCTGAACATGCCGGCTACCCGCGGTAAAACGCTGGCGAAGCTCAAGGCCCTCTACGAGAGCGTCTTTCGAGGTTCGGTGGATCGTAACCTGATTTCTCTCTTCGTTTATTCAGGTCCCGTTGATCCTGCGGCGACGTTGAAATGGCTGGGCTCCTCGCAACCGGTCGGGCTATTTGGCGGGAACATCAGGTTCGCGCAGATGTACACGGGTGATGGGAGCATCGGCGCAGGCAAGCAATTGCTCGATTTCGAAAGCCATTATCGTCCCTATAGCCGGCTCGACCGTGCGGGCATTCTACAGGTCATGCATCATGGCGCCGAGGGCAATTGGCACGAGGGTTTGGCATCGCTTCTGAACCCCGAAGCGAGTATATTTTCGTCGGATCCCGATCACAAAAGCTATGGCCACCCACACGCCGCTGTTCTTCGTGACTTCTGGCCGTTCCATCCGGTGCAGGTCGATAAGAACGCCGGACTCCACATGGTAGGTATTTTTTAGATTGAGGCATTTGCCCATGCAAGGGCAATAAACCCGAGCGGATCAGAGAGGACGGCTCTTTACGAAATCTAGAACGCGGCGCGTTGCCGCCAGGAATAGGCGAGAACAGGCCCCATTTGGTTCGACCAATTACTCTGGCTGCAGTTTGCACTCAATGTGGTCAAGGCTTGAGGACAGCCACAGGTGGCCATGTGTCAGCATTATTCAGCTCAGCCATGGGATAGAACGTCTCGAGGGTCGTTCCGTCGATCTGCGGCAATGTGAGCTTTTCGTAATCGAACAATGTCCTGCCATTCAAATGCAGGGTACCTGTTGCTCTGTTGGGCCAGTAGACGCCAAATTCCAATGTTCTGAAAAATGGATAAATTTTTATGAGTTGAGGTGCGCCACCGATCGGGCCTTTGAATTCACCATGCCGATCAGTCAAATTAGTATCACCCAACATGCTGGTGAGCGCGCTGAATGGTTGCATGTCAAATTTGCTCGCATTCTCGTAGTCGATTAGCTGCGCAAGCCGCTGGTAAAATTGTGGTCTCAGGTCGCCAATGACTGCGAAATCGCCAGCTTTGTAAAGCGTCGCGCTCCGCTTCCTTGGAAACCGCGTTGAAGCGGCGACAAAGCGCTTTGTGCTGTTCTCATACCTGATGCGGCTAATCACTGGTCGCTTCAATATCCAGGAATGAGCTCCGACAATAAATGAGGTTTCCATCAACTCAGATTTCAAATCAACTGGGTTTATATATGCTTCCAGAAATCTGTTTATTAGCGCGGCGAAGCGTCGTGGTAGCTCGGACCCATCGATGGCGCGATCCATATTTTTTTTGTATTGCCTTACATAGCTGATAAATTGGTGAATGACCGGGTAAGCCAAAAGCGTACTTCCACAAAAGCCGACTGCGGCATCCTCCCGCGGTAGCGGAAAAACTTTCTGGCAAACGTCTATATTTCCGCCACCAGACAAGCGGCTATCGGAGCAGAACACGAGCTCTGACCCACCGGGGAGTTTACGTTCCCACGCAATAGTTATCGTCATTTGAAGCCTAGTTTTTGCCAGTTTGAATTTAACCAAGTAAACTCGCGACACCGTAAATATTGATTTACCGTGGATGGTAAAAACAGACATCTGTCGGACGTCACAGCGCTCAGGAGAAATCGCGGCTATTAACCTTCAGGGTATCGCGGTAAATGACCGGTATTTATCGCGAGCCGATACTATGGGGCACGTTCCCTAAAGTCCGAGATTTCCGGTGAACCGCTAGTCAAGAAAGTCACATGAGCCGCCGTAGTAAAAAGTCGTCAACTTCGACCCTGCGGCAAACATTGATGTTGATATCACCTGCTAATCCTCAATTCTTGTCTTCGAAAGCTGCATTGGGGCTCGGAGGTTCAACCGTCGCGTGATAAGCGGATGTATCGAAGAGGTTCAATATGCGAGTCACTCGTCTATCCATTCGCAATTTTCGAGGGGTGCGAGAAGCAACGCTCCTCCTGCCCCGGCACGGTGTTTTCATCGGCGACAACAACACGGGGAAGACCACGATATTGGAAGCGCTGGACCTCGTACTGGGGCCGGACCGGCTTAATAGACAGCCACCAATCGACGAGCACGATTTCTATCGAGGAATCTATCTTGCTCCAAAGGCGGCACCCGGGCCAGATACGCCCAGCGATCCCGAGGAAGCGCCTCCGCGGATCGAGATCGAAGTCTCGATCGCCGACCTTTCTCCCGAGCAGAAGGCCCGCTTCGGCGACTACGTCGAATTCTGGGATAACGCCAGCAACACCTTCTACGCCGTCCCCAATCCCCAAGGGGTCGACACCTCGTCGATCATCGAGGCGATCCGCGTAACGTTCCTTGGATATTATGATCCTGAAGAAGACGACTTCGAGGGCAAGACCTTTTTTTCGCGGAGCCTCGAAGAGTCTGATCGAGGCGTCCCGTTCTCAAAGAAAGACAAGCAACTCTGTGGCTTCCTGTACCTGAGAACCCTCCGCACGGGCGCAAGGGCACTCAGCCTAGAGCGTGGTAGCCTGCTCGACATCATTCTAAGATTGAAAGAGGTGCGTCCTCGGATGTGGGAAGACACCCTTTCGACCCTCGCTGACCTGCCCGTCGCGAGCGATCCGACGTTGGGCATTTCGCCGGTCCTCGAGAGCATCAACAATGCTCTGAAGAAATACGTTCCCAAAGAGTGGGGCGTCGAGCCTCACCTTAAGGTTTCGACACTGACACGCGAGCACCTCAGAAAGGTCATAACCGCCTTCATAGCGACGGGAGACGGAAACCATGCCGCCCCTTTTTATCGGCAGGGAACCGGGACGATAAATATGCTCGTCCTCGCGATGCTATCGCAGATTGCCGAAGGCAAGCAGAATGTCATCTTTGCGATGGAGGAACCGGAGACGGCTATCCCACCCTATGCGCAGAAGAGGATCGTGCATGAGGTCCGAAAGCTGGCGTCACAGGCGCTTTTCACTTCACACTCGCCTTACGTCCTCGAGGAGTTTCCACTTGAAGAGACAATCGTGCTCAGCCGATCGAAAACGGGGGAACTGATCAGGAACACCGTCGCCCTACCCGACAACGTCAAGCCGAAGCGCTACAGGCAGGAATTTAGGACGCGGTTCTGCGAGGGCCTGCTTGCCCGTCGGATACTCATCGCCGAAGGCGCGACAGAGACGACAGCGTTTCCTGCGGCATGCCGTCGGCTGTCGGAGCTAAACCCGAAACGATATTCGACCGTGGAAGCGCTTGGCATCTGCATCGTTGATGCCGGAGGGGAAACTGCTATTCCTGGAATGGCGAAGCTTTACCGTGGCCTTGGCAAGGCGACATATGCGATCTGTGACAAGCAAAATGACACAAACCTTTCGCTCATCGTAGAAGACGTGCAACTCCTACTGATGCATAATGAAAAGGGTTTCGAGGCAATGGTCCTTAACGGAGCGAAGGACGCGGCCATGAAGCGCTTCGCGGTGTCGTTAGACTGGCCACAACATCTAAAGCAGAAATACAGCAATCCCGAGGACGATGCCAAGGCCGCCTTAGAAGAATACTTCATCTGGGGAAAAGGCGACGGAAGCATCGCGGACTTCCTGGCTCAGTGTTCTGAAGCCGAAATGCCCGAATGGCTGAAGACCGCCTGCTCTAAGCTCAAAGACTTCTGCATGGACCCCGATCTGTTCGACTTAGTTTGGGGACAGCCACTTCCCGAGGTGTCTGAAGATGCAGCTGAGTAAAGGACAGCTTGATATCATGGCCTCGAAAGGCCACCTCCTCGTAACCGGGGGGCCTGGCTCCGGGAAAACCACGATATCGATATTGAAGGCCGGTCAGATCATCAACGCACTGCCATCGGGCCACAAGGTGCTTTTTCTGAGTTTCGCTCGGGCGACAGTATCACGGGTGATGGAGGCCATCGACGCAGAGAAGGATGTCGCCCCGGAAATCAAGCGGCGTATCGATGTCGAGACATACCATTCGTTTTTCTGGCGGATATTGAAAGCGCACGGATATCTGCTCGGCTTGCCTCGGCGGCTCACGATCCTAACCCCTCCCGCCGAGGTGATCGCCCTCTCGGAAGTTAGGCATACCCATCCGGGTTCCTCCGAGAGCGAAAAGGCGGCCCGTGAGGCAGCCGAGGAGACGGAACGGTGGCGGTTGGCAAGAGTGGAAGGTCGCGTTTGCTTTGACTTGTATGCTGATCTGGTTGGAAACCTGCTTCATCAGAGCAGTCGCGTGCAGCAGCTGGTATCCACGATGTACCCGTGCGTCATCCTCGACGAATTTCAGGACACGAACGCAGGGCAATGGAGAGTCGTGCAAGCCCTTGGACGTCATTGCCGCCTGATCGCGCTGGCCGATCCAGAGCAGCGCATTTTTGATTTCATCGGAGCCGATCCTAAGCGGCTTGATGATTTCCGTGGCGAATTCTCGCCCACGGAAGTCGATCTCAGCACCGACAACCACCGAAGTTCGGGCACTGAAATCGCTAAGTTCGGCAATGACATCCTGAAAGGGGTCTTCCAACAGTCTTATACAGCGGTTGAATTCGAAGTATTCGAAGCGTTCTCGAACTTGGCAATGTCGAAGCTGGTGACGACCATATATGGCGCGCGCCAGAGACTCATACTTGCTGGCGTGAAGGACTGGTCACTGGCGATCCTGGTGCCGACGAAAAAGATGACCCGGTTGGTTTCTGACATGCTGCGCGAACCGCCGGGTGGCATGACGGCCATCCGACACACGCCTGTCATCGACATGGAAGCTGCTGTTCTTGGCGCGGAAGTCGTTGCCTTTTTGATGCAGCACCCGGGTTCCCACCAGTTCGGCGACTTCGTCGAACTCGTGTGCAATTACTACCAGGGCAAAGGCGGCAACGAACCCACAAAAAGCGCGCTAGAGATGGCAGCTAAACTGCGTAAGGCGCACCAGGAGCTAATGGATAGCTTGCGCGCTCAGAAGCCGCCTAGGAAGACCAGTGTTATCAACGCGACCCTTGCCGCGTTTGAGAGTGCGCGTGGATTGGTATTGACGGGAAACCCGGATACAGATTGGCAGCTCGTGAGAAGCGCGCTGGCAAATTGTGCCTGTAGCAGACTGAACGAAATCGCTGCGGAGGTCCGCAGCGTACGTATCCTTGAACGCGGCACGGAACTTCGCCACGGCCTGTCGGAAGACTGGAGGCAAAACGGATCTTACCGCAAAAGCCTCGAGATAACCCGCCAAGCGTTCGTTCGGGATCACTTGGCCACCGGCGGGAAACCGGAGCGAGGCGTAGTCGTGATGAACATGCACAAGGCAAAGGGAAAACAATTCGATGAAGTAATCGTGTTCGAGGGTTGGCCGATTAAACAAAAGGGAAAGATCATCTTCAATGGCGACCGGATCGTCCGTTTCAATTCGAAGGACGAGGTGGACGATCAGGTTCGACAGAACCTGAGAGTGAGCGTCACCCGCGGGAAACGACGCGTCACCGTGATGACGCCCCGAATTGATCCTTGTGTCCTTCTCGTATGACCGTAGTCGTCTCCCCTTGATACCGACGGAGCGGCCGCCCCACCCTAGTGGTCGGCGAAGAGACAATCGAAATCGAGTTGTGTCCCCGTGCGGCGAACTGCCCATTCATACTGGTTGCACTGGAGGGCCAGACAAGCATTCCTCAGAATACGCGGTACACTAGCGGTAAACGCTGCTACCTCCGTCGTCGGCGAGATATCATGGCAAGCCCCTGAGCTTCGGCAACGCTGACACATGCGGCAACCATGACAGCGACCGCTGAGACTATTTTGGACATGTCATATCCACCCCGCCGGTCCTTGCGTCCTTTGAAGGAGAGAAAATCCTCCATATAAGCTGTCTTCCCCAGCAAACTTCCCTGATATTGACCTGCATCACGGCTAAACCCACCCCATTCGACAAGCGCTTGTCGGGGATGCGCGTCAGGTCAAGATAACATTCAATTGCTGCGGCCCGTCCATTGATGTTGGCCGCTGCGTCGCCGGTCGGCCCTCTCGTCGGGAATTGCTCGAACTCGACAAGATCCGGTAATCGGCAAACTCTATAACTGTCGCGAAGGTTCAGCTGTTGCGTCTTCAGGTATGCCGCCACACCTTCGGCGTCGTTGTCGAAAATCGCGACGACATTAATTGGAGTGCGAAGAGCGATGAGGCCCTGAACAAATTTTAGCAGATTGCCGGTTCCGCTGAATGGGTAGCCTTCTTCCATGTCGATATACCGAAAAAAATCCGCGATCTCCGGGCAGTGAAGCGATATCGCATGGCGAAGGATTTTTGCGTCTGAGCTTCCCTCGGTGACGATTAGAAACGTTGCGGCATCTTGAAGACCGTGCTCGAATTCATCTGCCTCAGCGTAACCACCCTCAACCAGTGGCCCGAAATGCCACGTCACGTCGCAATCAAGGTTTTCTGGCGCCTCGGCGAGGAGACGAAGGGCGGTGTACGGATCGAACCCACCTAGAAGATAGCCAGCGCTGGTCGACTCTGAAAAAACTGTGTCTGCTTCGAAGCTCTGACCTTGATAGCTGTCGATGTCATACCAAGGCAGCCGCTGCATTTCTGCCTGCGTTAGGACGCGTCGCGGATTCTGCTCCTCCTCGTCGATCGACGTCGAGAGCTTTTGAGGCCTGACCGCTAGGATATGAAGGAAAATCTCATCGAAGGTGAACATCTCGGGCCATTCGATAGGCGAAGGATCCCATTCGGCTCTGTCACGTCGCTCTTGGATGCCAAATGAGATGGCGGCTTCGTATTCGGCCTTCGCTCTAGTTAGCGTATGACCCATAAGCTCCAGACGGGGGAAAATCGACCGCAATGGAGCGCGGTAGCCCGGACTTTCCTGAGCATCCCAATGATCGGCGTGCTTAATATCCTTCGGGTCCACGGCGTGAAACAATGGACCGTGATTGATGCCAGGATGGTTTTTGCTCCAAGTCAGCTCGATTGCACCTATGTCGAGGCTAATTATCGTTCCCAAGCTCCACCCCTGTGGTTCTATTTCCCAGTGACTAAAATGTGCCGAAGACTGCTTGACGCTGCTGATCAAAGGCTGAACGTAGACCAGACCGAGACGATTTAATGCCGAAATTCTGCTCTAACGCGCGTTTCCGTACCGGCTCGGTTTGGGTGCAGTAACAATATTATCAAAGATAGGTGCTCGATGAAGTGCTACCGGATCGACGAAAGCGGTTACACTGGATTTGATTTGTTGAATCCGGATCAGCGTTTTCAAGGTGCATCCGCGATCGCAATCGAGAATGATGAGGCTGTCAGGCTTATCCGAGACCACTTCCCTCGCCTGCAGGCAGGCGAGTTGAAATACCGGTCTTTGTCGCGACGACCTGGAAACCACGAGCGTCTTCTTGCGTTGCTGCGCGATATTCACGCACATTTTGAATGCGTCACCTATGTCTGTGACAAACGCTACCTGCTTACACTTATGTTCGTCGATTACGCTGTCGAGCCATTCTACTACAAGCGAGGCCACGACCTCTATGTCGATGGCCGCACCTACGCGATGGCGTCTCTACTATATACTGTCGGACCTACGTTTTTGGGCCCTGAAGGATTTGACGAACTTTTGACGGCATTTCAGCTGGCGGTGAAGGAAAAATCGCCCCTATCCCGTATTAGGCTGGTTTCCGCCGCCAGAAACGTTGATTGGCGGCAGCTCGAGGAAATTCTTGGACCGGTGGCAGAAGCATGCCCGGATTGCTGGGAAGCCATCGCGACCCCAGGAGTTAATACCGATGCCGCGTGGGTCGTACTTCAATCTCTCATATCGAGGATGGAAGCGATGGCTTGTGGGCCGTACAGGGTCGAGCACGACCAGTCCAAAAACCTCACCACCTATAACGCACTGATCAAGAAATTCATCGACCATTCCGAAGAGATCGAATTTCAGACCACGGAAATCGCCAGCCTTAAGTTCCCGCTGAAACTGAGAGAGGTGATGCAGGTGGACTCTAAAGTCAGCCCAGCCGTGCAGCTTGCCGATGTTATGATCGGCGCTGCAATTGAGGGTGCCAATAGAATGGCTGGGTTGCGCTCCGCCGGCTTGGATCCAGACGGAATCTCCAAAATCTACGCTGATGGACAGTTCATTCACATGAGCCCGATGATCGATTTCGAAGAAAACCGTCGATTCCGCAAGGGCTCGCGATCATCCGAAATGATCGACTACTTCGCCAAGCACTTCTCCGAGTGAGCAAGGTGCGCGCTTGTTTGCCGAGCTCGGATGCAAAGCTCTCCTGGTTACTGTTTGACTCAGGGTAGAAGTAGCGAACTGAAGGCATATCTGCTACAAACCCGCGACATATTCGCGGGTATCGACAGTGGACCAAATAAAGCCAACGCAAGCGGGTATGCTCCGCACGAATCTTCGCAATCAAATTAGGCAAACGCCTCTTCCGAAGTGGAAGTCACTGCTCCCGCTTTTCGAAGCCGTAATGAATGCGTTTCAAGCGATCCAAGATTGTACGGCTGACCGCGACCACTGCATTACAATCGAGATCGAACGGGAAGAACCTGGTCTTTTTGCCGAAGAGACGCCAGCTATAAAAGGGTTCGTCATTACCGATACAGGTGTCGGTTTCGACGACGACAATTTCGAATCGTTCAACACGGCTTATTCGGACCATAAATATGATCGGGGCGGTAAGGGCCTTGGCGTTTTATGTGGCTCAAGGCTTTTGAACGGGTCGAGGTGGATAGCATATTCGAAGCGAACGACAGCGGTGAACTTACTCGTTGGAGGCGAGGCTTCACATTTGATTTCAACTATGATCCAGAATTCGCATCACTGTCCCCAGCAAAAGACCAGGTGTCGCGGACCGTTATTCGGCTCGAAAATTTTAAGCGCCCCTACAACGATGAGTGCCCGCGCGACGTGGACCAACTGGCGCTGCGCCTTGCGGAGCATTTTATCATCGTTTTGATGAGCCCGGATTGCCCCTCGATTGACATCATCGACGGCGGCATCAAGACATCATTGAACAAGGTCTTTCGCGATCACTTCGAGAAATATGCCGCGGATAGCTCCTTCACGATCCGGGACAAGAGCTTCACAATTCACGGATTCCGATTAACCGCACCGCGAGCGACGAAGCATAAGTTGATCTACGCTGCAAATTCTCGTGGCGTGTTATCCGAGATGCTCGATAAATTCGTCCCAAACCTCGCCACGAAATTGCAGAACGTGGATGGGAAAAGCTTCGCATATCTCGCAGTTGTCCAAGGGGACTACCTAAACGATAAGGTCAATAATTTCCGCACCGACTTCGAAATGAGCGAAGACACCGAGGAGGAATTATTGGGTGTGGTGACGAGCGAGATCCGTCGTTCCGAGATCCGGGATGCCTCGATCGAATTTATTGAAAATGACCTTGCAACCCTCATCGCCACGCTGAACGAGATAAAGACGCAACGCGTCATGACATTCGTCCAGACAGATGCACCGCAGTATAAACCGCTCTTGCGCTATTTGCCCTCCTTCATCAGAGACATAGCACCTAACGCGAGCAAAACAGATATCGAGCTAGCGCTGCATCGTGAGCTTCATAGACGAGAGGTCGCGCTCAAGCGAGAAAGCGGCAAGATTTTGGTAGAGGCTGCGAAGCTCAAAGACTACGACGGGTATCGGGACAGGCTGGCACATTTTTTGGAGCAGTCTAACGAGTTGGGTGCGAGCGCTCTGGCGCAATACGTTATGCACCGAAAGATCGTCATCGAGCTATTCGACAAGGCGCTTTCTGCGGACCGAAAGACGGAAAAATATCCGCTGGAAGAGGCGGTTCATAACATTCTCTTTCCGATGCGCACAACGGACAGAGATACGCTCTACTCCCAGCATAATCTCTGGATGATCGACGAGCGCCTGACTTATCATTGGTTCTTGTCATCCGATAAACCGCTGAAGAAACTAGACGAGTTTCAGTCAACGTCATCGCTCAGGCCCGATCTTTTCATATTTGACCGAAAAATCACCTTTTCCGAAGGTGAAGAGGGCCAGCAGCCGGTTAACAGTCTGGTCGTCGTCGAGTTCAAGCGACCGCAAAGAGACGATTACTCTGATCAGGAAAACCCTCTTCAACAGGTGCTAGATCAGATCCGCGACATTCGTAAGGGCCAGGTCAAAGACGAAAAAGGTCGACCCATTGCTTTGGCCTACGATAAGGTGCCTACATTCGCGTACATCATTTGCGATATCACGCCCTCACTGCGTGAAGTTCTTGTTGATCGGGATGCGACTGGCACACCCGATGGCCTGAGCTATTACGGGTTCCATAAGAACCATTCGGTCTATTTCGAAGTGATTGATTATACGAAGCTGCTGACGGACGCAAAAAAGCGAAATCGCGTGTTCTTCGACAAACTGAACCTCATGGGAGGCAAAGCCTGACTCGGCCTCGGGGGCAACCATAGTTGCCGCCATCTGTCATGCGGGCCATCTTTTTGAGAATGCGGTGCGGACAGGTGTCAGGACTGGAGACGGCGCTTTCCTGATGTACTCGGCCGCGACGGTGAACTTCTCAGCTGACAAAGTGCCGAGATAAGCGATCGCCTCTTCTGTTGAGTAAGGATGCTTCGTGACTTCAGTGAAGTTCGGCGCCAAAGCGGTCCAGACCACAGCGCCAAAATCCATCCGGCGGCCCCAATCGGCAATTCCTAGGATAGTACCGGGATGGCGTTCCCTTGCACGGGCACTTATCTCTCCGCTTTTCAGATCAACGAAGCCCACGCCGTTGACATGGGTCATCCCCTCGCGGACGCGGAGACTTTCGCGAGCGTCAGCAAGATCCTCGAGGGTGCTGACGGCATAGAGTGCCGGGCACGACGTCCCGCACTGCTCATCGATAACCAGTGTCAGACGCCCGTCTTTGGAAATCCTGCTAAACTCAATAGGAAGCGGCGGGCCGCCAGGCTCGAACGGGAGTTTAACCGCGAGCTTCTCTGGTTTCCATATCAGCGACCCCCAACCTAGAACTGCTATTCGCATGCCTCACCGCCTCTCGTTCGCCGCCAAGAAGTTTTCCCATCAAGGCGGTACCCCTTTGTTCACTGCACCCTAGAGCTTGCGGACAACATCAATGTTTGGGGTGGGTACTCCCAGGTTGATCTGATTCACAGGAGCCTTGTACTTCATAGCCAGCGCGCTGAGCCCCTGCTCGCTATCTCGAAAGAACAGCAGTCTTTCCTTGTGCTTAGCCTGATATTGATTTGCGAGCTTCGCTCGCTGGCGTTCTAGCTTGGACTTTTTCCAAGCTCCCTCCCGGCGCCAGTCAAGCCGGAGTATCACCCCCGGCCCAAGTGGGAATGGTATGACCGCAAAGGAGTTTCCCAACCCGAATCCATAGCCCGGGGGAGGCGGCGGGCCGCCACCCTTTACCCAGAAAACCGGGTTGTCACTGGTGACCAGCTGCTGTCTTTCGCTGATTTCATAGCTCCAGTTCATCTGAGCCATCAAATGCATCAAGGTCTCGGCCTGTTGAAAGGCGAGCAACCCAACCCGGCGATCGACATCCATAGTGAACATCTCATTGTCGAGAAGTATCTTCTGGATGGCTCTGTCCGCGGCCGATACGTCGCCCCGCTCCTCCTTCTCGCGAAACTCACGTTCCATTGAATGCCTGCCACCCCGTAGCGCCATCTGACCCATGGTCTGAGCAAACTGACGAAGCTGTGCGGGACTGCGCGCAAACATGGTGGCAAGAAACGCTGCGAAGTCGAGCTTTGCAACAGGATCGAGGGCCCTGAATGCTAGCAGATCAGGATAGATGGTCGCCGCCTGCGACTCGATCTTGGCCAGCGTATCTTCGATCAACTCGATCCGCTCCCCGTCCTCGCCGATCGGGGTGTAGATGTTGGTTTCGTATGCTGTTTTCTCGGGCGTCGTCTTGCGAACAGATCCGTTGACACAGTCATGCGTCCAAAGCTCGCCGTCGGGCTGCGTGAAATGCCGCAAATAGAACCTGGGCACCACATGCTGTCTTTTCGTCCGCTCGCTCATAATGTCCCCAAGATTATTGCGTCACAATATCCTGCTATAAAGTACCCCAAGCGCGAAACCTCCCCCTCCCCGTCATCTCCCTCAACCCCAGCTTCAAAACAATCCGCCGCGCCGCCTGCGGCGTGACCTCGAGCGTTTTCGCCACCATTCCGGCCGACACCAGCGGCTTTGCCATCACCAACTCGACCAGCTCCGGCAGTTTTGAAGACGTCCGCCGCCCTTCCAGCTTCCGATCCATCATGTTTCGCGCCAGTACCAGCCGGTCATGTTCCTTCATGCCAATCTCGGCGGTCGCCAGCAAACCGTGGGCGATGGCAAGCAGCCGCGTCTCGCGATCACGATGCCGGCGCCGATCGACCGGAATGGTTTTTAGGCCAAGGTTGAAGGCCGCGAGATGGGCACCTGACGTGATGCCCGCCTGGCGCAGGATCGAAGCGGCCAGCAACCGGCCGAGCCAAGGCGCGTGCTGAAGGACGGAGAGTTCGTTCCAGGCATCGAGGGCAACGATGGCATGCAGCACCGCCGGCAATTTTTCGGCCTGGCGTAACACGTCGCGCCATTCGTCGAGCCGCGCGTCTTCGTCCCAATCAAGATCATAGACGAGAGGGTCTCGTTCGCCGGTATCAGTGCGGCTAGGCCGCGTTGCGTTTTCGATCGCGGCCTCCGATCGGGCAAGTACCGCATCGATGGCAGCATAGTCGACGCCGGGAAGATCTTTGCCACCGTCACCTTTCTCTCCATCCCCTTCCGCGTGGATCGCGGCCGCTGGCCAAATAACTTCGGCCGTCGTCGCCACGTCCCCGCCGCCAGACCCGATCTCCGAGGTTGTACGCAACGAGCGGATACCGTCCGCAGAGAGCGCCCAATCCAGGGATTGGCCAGCGATCCGCCGACGCGTGCGCAGCACATCGCGGGCGATTGTCAGTTCATGGGTGGGGGTGCGGATATCGCGGGTGGCGTCGTGGAGGACGAGGTCTTCGAGATGAACGAGTTCGCCATCGATCCAAAGGGATGCGCAGGCGTCGGCGAAATTTAGCCGCTCAAGGAAGCCGGCGCCGACCGGCGAGCGCGCAATCCGCTCATCGAGACGCGTCAAGGCGACACCGGCGTCGAAAGCCGGCCGCATCAGGGCTGTCATGCTGATTTTCGCGAGATCATAAGTCATTGAAATTATGGTAAACTATTTGCTAAAGTAACTTTATATAAATATTGCAGTTCCTCACATGGTATGACTGCGGGGTGATATTATAACCATCGATAAGTATCCCTTATCGACGGTTGCTGATCTGAAGCCGCAAATCAGACAGGATCGCAGCAAAGTAGGGCCAGAACGGCCGCAAAACCAGTCAACTTGGAGCCTCCGTGGCCGCACCTTCAAAATCACAGACATCCGTCGAGCGGCGTGCCGAAGAGCTCTACACGATTGCGTCCGTGCTTCCACTCGAACGTCGGGACGAACTGGCCGAACTTTTGACCAACTAGGACATCGAAACGCTACACCACCTGGTCAACGCCGGTATCGGGCCAACACGCTTCGGGCACTGACGTCCGATCTGGCCTATCTCGAAGCCGTGGCCGGCGACCGAAGCGCTGCTCCTAAAATTCGTGGCGCATCATCTCTGGGATCCGGAGAAGCGAGCGATCGACCCCTGCCCTCAAATCCGCCATTCGTCTGGCCGTGCGCGCCGTTCCGCGAGCCCGAGCGCGCAGGAGCGCAAAAGCAGTTACAGCCGATGTTCTGACGAAGCTGCTGGCGACCTGCGCCTCCGACAGCTTGCGCGACCTACGCGAAGGCAATCCTGATGGTCACCTCTGCCTCTGGCGGCCGCCGGCGCAGCGAAATCCTCGGGCTTCGCGTGGAGCAATTGACTATCGAGCCGCCGATCGAGATGCCAGGCGGTCCTCCCCTCCCCTCTCTTGCAATTCATCTTGGGCGGACGAAAACCGCGACTGGCGAGCAGGACAACACCGTCTATCTGGCCGGGCGGCCTGTGGAGGCGCTGAAAGTCTGGATGATGGTCGCAAAAATCGGCAAGGGAAGCGAGTTTCGTGGGATCGGGAAATGGGGCACCGTTTCGAGACGGGCGCTCGATCCGCAGTCTGTCAATGCCATCATCAAGCAGCGGGCGGAAATGGCTGGATTGGAAGCGGGAGAGTTTTCGGCGCATGGACTACGGTCTGGCTATCTCACGGAAGCGGTAAACCGAGGCACTCCCCTCCCTAAGCGCTGGAGCAATCACGGCATCGGTCGGTTCAGCACGCGTATTGCTATTACAACAGCGCCACCCGCAGAAGCGGGCGAGCGGCACGATTGTTGTAGGAGCGGGTCTCACTGTCAGAATTGCCAGGGCGAGATCAATTCGAGCCCCGTTGTCTCGAAATCTTTAAGGTTTCGGGTTGCCAACCGGCCACCATTGATCCGCGCTATCGCCGCGATCATGCCGTCCGGAACCGACATCCCCCTCCCCTGCCGCGCAGCGTCTCCCATGATATCGCCATAGGCCAATGCAGCTTCTTCAGTAAAGGCAAACATCTTGTCAGAGAAACGGCGGCGCCAACTCAAAAGTCCCTCGTCCAAGCGATCGGCGCGCTGATCCGGCCTGATCTTTTGGATACCAAAAGCGATTTCAGCAACTGCAATCGTCGGCAATGCCAATTCGGCATCGTGACGAACCAGCCATGCTATGACCGCTGAATCGGGAGCTTTCTTCAAAGTCTCCGACATCACATTCGTGTTGAGAAAAATCAAAGCTCGACGCCTTTGTGAGGACGTCTGTTCTCATCGATGATGCTATCGAGATCGATATCCGTACCCGACTGCGATGAAAGACGGCTGTAAAATTTCGCAGCGGGTTCACGCCCTGCCTCACGAGCCTCATAGGTTTCGAGGGCGCGCTCAACGATATCGGCGATCGTGCGATTTTCTCGGCGGGCGAGCTTATGAGCAAGGTCGCGAGCTTTGGAACTGCGGACAGATAGTTGCGGGGTTACCATGGAATACTCCTTTTCAAGACCCACTATACCCTCAAACCTTCTCGCCATCATGATAGCACATGCCATCTTGATGGCTATCTAGTGTTTCACCCTTGGTGTCGTATGTTTTGCCATACTGCATGGTACCTTCCGCGTGCCGACCGTCACATCTCTTCTTCACAACGCCCTACTCTAAGTAATTCCCGACGTAGACGGCGACCATAACGGTTCATATCCACATTAGGTTGTTACTCCATCGACCGCCGCGTTTCGAACCTCATGACCTTGAACTTGGGTTATAGACCTACTTGCAACGGGTCATCTTCTCATGGACTCCTTTTGCACAAAGGACCCGAAAGGCGCGCGAGAAGACCATGGCAAAGCGGCAAGTCGCCAATCCATCACCAGTCCCAAAACGTCCTATGGCTGTGCGATGCTAGGCCATGGCACACCGTGATCCGCTCTATCGCCGCCATCGCTTTCCCGCTGAAATCATACCCACGCGGTGTGGCTCTATTTCCGCTTCCCCCTCAGCCTGCGGATGGTCGAGGATTTGCTAGCTACCCGTGGAGTCGGCGAAGACGGGCCCCGAAAGCGCCGTGCCTGCCATCAGCGCCATCAGCACGCATGCATAACGTTTCCTCATGCTCGTTCCTCCTAAAAGCTTACACGTCCGGACAACCAGAACTGATGGCGGCCCGTGCCGCCGTCCACGTTGGCACCGTTCGCACTGCGACCCGGATTGTCACCGAGACCCATGCCCCAGCCGGCAGTCAGCGAAAGGTTCTCGCGCTGCCAGCCGAGGGTGAGCCCCGTGGCAAAGAGTGCGTATTCGTTCTCCTTCGTGGCTGTGGAGAGTGCGGTGCTGCGCGGACGCGCATTGATCTTCGCATAGCCGCCATCAAGGAAACCGCCCAGTCGAAACTGTCCCCACTCCTCCGGGACGGCCAGGTCGTGACGCAGTTCCAGCGTTCCGATCGCACCCGTGTCGGCGGAAGCCTCGCCAATGGGCCAACCGCGTACGGCGTAGGGACCGCCGAGGGCGATTTCCTCTGAGGAGTCTAGGTTCGTCGAAGGCCACTGGCCGCTCACGCGCGCAATCAAGGGCCAGCGGTCCGCCAGGCGCTGCTGGCGTTCGATACGGGCGTTCAGACGAGAGAACCCGCCTTCCGTACGGAGGCCGGCGGCGGCGGCCGAGCTTGCCACGCGAGAGAGATCAAGGGCACCGTAGGTGACGTCCAGCCCCCAGTTCGTTGTCCCGACGAAATCCCTTTGGACTCCGCTCAGAGACAGCGTGCCGGTGAGAAGACGTTTGTCATCAATATCCCCGGCCGCAGAACCGTTCCGGAGGGCCTTTCCCGTCACGACCCCACCAAACGTCACTTCCGTGGCCCGGTCACGAAGGATAGGATGGGTAAGCCCGAAAGCCAGCTGATGCCCGTCCCCCTCAAGACCCGCCGCGCGCCCGGTATCGGTCACGTCGCGATAGGTCAGATAGCTGTAAGCCCCATTCAGGAAAGTGCCTGCGCTGCCGAGGGGAGCACTGCCTGAAAACCGGCCGTAGGCCATCCCCTGGGAGGCGACGCTTTGGAAGCGGAATTGCTCGCCATAACCCCAAGGGTCGCTAAGACTTACAAGCGCATTGCCTTCGGCTCTTCCGGTGCTTGCCGAACCGAAACTGTCTGTCCAGATATGTCCGGAAAACAGGGGGCCTTCTTCGATGCCGATCAAAACTTTCGAGGTGCCCGGGCTGTCCCCTGCTTCCACGCTTGCGCGGACCTTCAAGCCCGGCAGACTGTTCATCTGCAGCAACGCTGCCTCTAGTTGCTGCTCCGTCATTGAAGAACGATCTTGCAGGTAACGATGCTCGACCCCTCGCAGGATCTCGTCCCTCACCCGGACAGATCCCACCCGGACCAGTCCGACGTCCTCGACACGGGCTTCCATCAAGGCGATTTCGACCACGCCTTCGGTGACGTCCTGTGGCGGTAGAAACGCCCGCGCAAACATGCGCCCTTTCGATTGTGCAAGCCTCGTCACCTGCGAGGTGAGGTCGCGCAGACCGGCAAGATCGAAGACCTTTCCGGCGGCGGCATCGACAAGCCGCGTTCGCTCGTCCGGAGAAAGCAGACTTGTCTTGCCTGAGAAGATCAGGTGGCTGACTTTTACGGTCATGCCTCCCGACGCGACCGTGCCGGCCTCGGATCGATTGTCTTTCGCCTTTAGGGGCAATGCCTTCGGCAGCGTTTGCACAGACTGGACCTCACGGTCGCGCAAGAGTGCACCGGCATCTTGGGCAAGCGCGGGAGCACAAAGTTGGGCGGCGAGTGCTAGTCCGGGAAGTACGGCGCGTGACACGAGACAGGCCTTTCAAAGATCGACGTTGCCCATCCGCTGACACGGACCGAATGCATACAGCAATGCATCCGGCCGGCATTCATAGTTCTTGTTTGAGATTCATAGTTTGCGGCACGATGCGGACAGCGGTCCAAGCGCTCGGGGCGTCACCTTCCGATCTGACCGATCCAGTGGCTCCAGGCCGTTTGCGGTTCTCCGACACGTGGCCCTTGTGAAAGAGCGAGAGCCAGCCCCCTTGCCTCCCTCGGCGTCATCCCGAACAGACGGCGAAAAGCACGACTGAAGTTTTCCGGATTCGGAAAGCCGTGCTTGTCGGCGATCGTCGCGATAGGTACATGGCGGGTCTCAAGCGCCCGCAAGGCAGCATGCGCTCTGCGGAGTCGTCGCTCTTGCACATAATGGACAAAGCCTCCCGTCGACTCGAACATCCTATAAAGGCTACGACGAGATAATCCAAAAGTGGCGGCGACAACCTGTGCGTCCAGATCAGAGTCAAGAAGATTGGCTTCGACATACCGGCGCACACTGGCGAAAAGCGCAAAATTGAGCGATGCCGTCTTTTCCTCATCGACTTGGCCGCTTACCGCGACCGCAACCAGATCGAGCAAGGGGCGAAGAACGGCTTCTGCGGTCTCCACAGGCATGTCTACCAGATTCTGGAAATAGCTCGCCATCGTGTCGCGCAACAGCGCCACGATCGGCAACCCAGCCGGCACTACGCGTTCATGGCATTCGTCAGGTGCCTTTAGCAAGGGAGCCAGCATGCGGCGTGCAACGATGAGACTGAGATGGGAATGATCCGTGACGCTTGTGGCAATCGGCTGAGCCATGTCAAGAACGTAAAGATCGCCAGGACGGGCGGCATGCCGGCCCTGGCGATCTTCACTCGTCCCGTTGGTGTAAAACTGCAGGATATAGCCATCCATGCCGTCGCGTGCAATTTTTCGGCGAGATCGATCAAAGAGCTGTGCCCGGCTTCTCATGAAGCCAACGGCGACCTCGCCGACGAGGTAAGCATCTACGGATGCGAAATAACCTTCTTCGACCGATTGCGCGGGCGCGAGTCGAAAATCACGGAAATCTGATCGTGCCACAAGCTGAGCGCAATGGGTGCCGGAAAAAGTCGGGAGTCAAAATGAGATGAAAGCAAAGACATAAGGCTATTATCCGTCGTCGAATGATTAAAAATTTTTTGGGGTGGAAAAAGTGGAGTATTCGGCTGTTTGCAGGTTTGATTTAAGCTGCTTTGGTTTGACGGTTCAAGCGGCGCTGTTTGATAGTGTCGGGCTTAATCCTTTCGCGTCCGAACAGGATGCCGTGGCCGCGTCCGAAATGGATGTCGGCCGGGGTGGGATTGTCGAGGCTCACTTGGAGACCGCAAGCGATCTGTGCTTCTAGGTCATCCTGAACGACATAATCTTGCGACAGTGCGATTCTGCAGCATCTGATGCCAGCGCTTGATCCTGCGTTTGCGCATGGCCGCGAGTCCGGTGAACTCGGACGATCCAGTGTTTCTCCAACCATTCGCCGAGATCGAGGGCGAAAGAACAGTTGGTTTCCACGCAGAAAACGAGTCCTGAGCCTAGGTCCGTGCTGGCGGCGGCATTGACGGTGAATTCAGCGCAACCAGCAAACCGCCCGCCGCTTCTGCTTGCGATGCGCCCGCCATGGACAACGAGAAAGTCGGTTCACCGCCGAATGATCGTTATCGCTCGCGCGGCTATCGCCAAGAATATTTGGCTTTTCTGAAACGAAAAAGATGAGGATTATAATCTTGTTTTTATCATTGCCGACGATTACAGAATGCCGAAACTTGGTCGAGGCCGCGGAAGGATGAGCGAGACGATGAACAGGATGCTTACACGTGCTGGTATTTGCGCAATTTTTGGCATGCTGGCTGCGCCTACTTTAGCTGCGTCTACAACCTATCCACTGACGATTGAAAATTGCGGCGCGAAGGTTACGTTCGAAAAGGCCCCGGAGCGCGCCGTCGGGCTCGGGCAGAACAGCGCGGAGATCATGCTGCTTCTCGGTCTCGAGGACAAAATGGTCGGCACAGCTTTTTGGCCGAACAAGGTTCTTCCGCAACTTGCTGAAGCCAATGCGAAGGTCAAGGTTCTGACCGTCGAGTTCCCAACGTTCGAGGCCATTCTGTCACAAAATCCGGATTTCGTGGCGGCCGCGCTGCCGAGCCTGCTCGGCCCCTCGAGCAAGGTCGCCAAGCGGGAAGATTTCGACAAGATCGGCGTGCCGAGCTACATTTCGCCAAGCACCTGCGTTGCGGATGGCGCCGCCAAGGACAAATTCGGTTACGGCGACAGGTCGAAACTCTGGACCATGGACGGCCTGTATCAGGAAATCAACGAACTCGCACAGATATTCAACGTGGCCGACCGCGGGAACGCGCTGATCGCCGACCTGAAGAAGCGCGAGGCTGCGCTGCGTGCCGATGCACCAAAGGACGGGAAGAAGCTGTCCTACGTCTTCTGGTTCTCCAGCCCCTCTCCGTCCGCCGATGCTTATCTTGGCGGCAAGAACAGTGCATCCGGCTTTATCGCCGATGTGCTCGGTGGAACGAACGCCATTACGTCCGAGGCCGAGTCGCCTGCTCTTGGATGGGAGAGCATCATCGCCAGCAATCCGGACGTCATAGTTGTCGCACAGGTTGATCGCAACCGATGGGACCTTGATAAGTCCGAGGCCAAGATCAAATTCCTGAAGAGCGATCCGGGCACGAGCCAGATGCAGGCGGTGAAGAACAATGCGATCGTCGTCATGGATGGTCAGGCCATGAACCCGACGGTGCGCACGATCTATGGCGCCGAGCAGATCGCTCAGCAACTTAAGACGCTTGGTCTGAAGTGACAACGCCCACCGGCCTCACATCGTCAGGCAACCACGCGAAACGGCTCCCCGCCATGGTGGGGATCGCTCTTGGTTCGCTTGCTGCCATCGCGCTTGCGGTCGGCATCAGCGTGGGAATTGGCGACATGCCAATCCCCCTGTCGACGACATATTCGGCCATCACCAACAAGCTGGGCTGGACGACGGTCGAGCTCAACCGGATTCATGAGACCGTGATCTGGGAGTATCGGCTGAGCCGGGCTTTGGTCGCGGTCTTCTGCGGCGCGGGGTTGGCGCTGTGTGGCGCCATCATGCAGGCGCTGTTGCGCAACCCGCTGGCCGAGCCATACGTGCTTGGCATTTCCGCCGGCGCATCGACCGGCGCCGTCGCAGTCGTCATCCTCGGCATTGGCGCCGGTGCCTTCTCGCTTTCAGCCGGGGCTTTCGCTGGCGCTTTTGCGGCATTTGTGTTTGTCGCGCTGCTGTCGAACGGCGCGCGCGGCGGAGCAGACCGAACGATCCTCGCGGGTGTCGCCACGTCGCAACTTTTCAACGCGGCAACCTCCTATATTGTGACCACCTCTGGAAATGCCCAGCAGGCACGCGACGTCATGTTCTGGCTTCTGGGCAGTTTCGGCGGTGTCCGCTGGCCGGAATTTGCCCTTGTTTCGGTCGTGGTCGGCTTGGGTCTGGTTGTGTGCATCTTTTACTCCCGCGTTCTTGATGCCTTCGCCTTTGGTGATGAGGCCGCTTCGTCCCTTGGTATCGATGTTGGGCGCACCCGGGTCATTCTTTTTGCGCTGACCGCGATCATGACGGCCACGATCGTCAGCATGGTTGGCACGATCGGCTTTGTCGGTCTTGTCGTTCCGCATGCTGCCCGCTTCGTTGTAGGCCCCCTTCACGCAAGGCTCCTGCCGGCCTGTGCGGTTACAGGCGCAGTTTTCATGGTTCTGGCGGACATTGCTTCGCGCACCCTGGTCCCGCAGCAGGTTCTGCCTATCGGTGTGGTCACAGCCCTGGTGGGCGTCCCCTTCTTCTCGGTCATTCTCTACAAGCTGCAGCGAGCATCATGAGCATCAAGGCCAACAATCTGGTCTGGAAGGTCGGTTCCAAGACGATCGTCGACGACGTGTCGCTCATTGCCAGGCCTAGCGAAATGCTAGGACTGCTCGGGCCAAACGGCTCGGGCAAGACATCCCTGCTTCGCCTCCTTGCCGGGCTCAATCGCCCTTTCTCGGGACAGATCACACTTGACGGACAGGATCTCGGCAGGATCCGGAGAAAATCGATCGCGCAACGTGTGGCGTTCATAGAGCAGCACGCCACCACCAACGCCAATCTCAAGGTCGTGGATGTCGTCAAGCTTGGCCGCTTCCCGCATCGATCAATGTTTTCCGGCTGGACCAGCGACGACGAGGCGGCAGTCAACCGTGCGCTCGATCGCACGGAACTGACCGGCAAACGGAACGACACCTGGCAGAGCCTGTCCGGCGGCGAGAAACAGCGCACCCACCTTGCCCGAGCGCTTGCCCAGGCGCCGACAGAACTCATCCTTGATGAACCCACCAACCATCTCGACGTTCATCACCAGATCAGCCTTCTGCGCCTCGTCTCCGAGCTCGCCGTCACCAGCATCATTGCGCTGCACGACCTGAACCATGCGGCAATGTTTTGCGACCGGTTGCTCGTCATGCAGGCTGGAAAAGTCGTCGCTGCGGGCACCCCCGAAGATGTGCTGACCCGCGAGATGCTTCGAGACGTCTTCTCCGTAGACGCCCACGTCTCTCCCTCCCCCTACCATGGAAAGCCACACATTCATTTTGTACGGTGATCGTCGCCTTCGATGTGACGGGAAGGTTCCATCGTAGGAATCGTAACACTCTATCACGATGACGAGACAGGATTGCTTTATGATCCCGGGCCGTCGCGCCTGCGCAGATCACCCTGAGCAATATCCTCAGATGTCGTGGGCGATACCTCTATTGTGATCATTGGCTAAAGGCTGATTGCCAATTGAAAGCCTTCCGCCACATCTTTACCGGAACGTCGCCGCCGCTAGCTTCGGAAGCATGAAACGAAAGGCGATGCTTCGAGCGCCCTGGAACAACAGCAGGGAAATCCATAGGCCATCGTTGCCATAAAGCGGCTGAAGGACCGCCCAGGCGGCGAAATAGATGATCAGGGATGCCACCATGAGGTTGCGCATCTGGCGGGACCATGTGGAACCGATATAGACGCCGTCCATCTGAAAGGCGATGATGCCGACGACAGGCAGAACCACAACGTAGATCAGATAGCTGTCGGCCAGCCTCGCGACGGAATCGGTAGGCGCAGTCAGCGTGATGACCCAATCCCCGCCAGCCAGGAATGCCAAGGAAACAAGCGCTGCGAAAATGACACCCCAAAGTGTCGTCAGTTTGATCGTGCGATCGAAGGCGGGTCGATAACGTGCGCCGACGGCGCGGCCGGCAAGTTGTTCTGCCGCTGTAGCGACACCATCGAGGAAGGCGACGCCGAAGAAATAGAACCGCAACAGAATAGTGTTGGCAGCAAGGACGTCGATCCCGAGAAAGCCGCTCTGGCGTGTAAAAAAAGACAGGCCGATCAGCAACGCGAAAGAGCGGATCATCATATCGCCATTGACCGCGAAAGATCGTCTGATCGCCGGTATGTCCGGGAGCCGCCAGGCCGAGCGATCGGTCTTGGCGAGGATCAAAACTGCGCCGGCCACAGCGGTCACGGCTTCTGCAACCAGTGTAGCGATCGCGACACCTTCCACTCCCCAACCGAGCCCTATGACCCAGTGCATGCTGAGGGCGGCATTCAGGCCATTCAGCAGTGTCTGGAGGATCATGCTCCACATGGCCTCACCGCGGCCAATGAGCCAACCGAAGGCGACAAAATTGAAAAGAACGAAGGGGGCCGACCAGATCCGCCAGTGGAAGTAGGTCGTGGCGGCTTCGGCGACAATCCCATCTGCGCCCATAACGCTCATGCCGAGCACGCCGATCGGACCCTGGAGCAGCAGCAGCAAGAGACCGGCTACCAGTGCGATGATAAGGCCACTCAGCAACATGCGCTGTTCAGCCACCCGGTCGCCGGCGCCCATTGCCTGTGCCGTAAAGCCGGTTGTGGCACCACGCAGGAAATTGAAGGTCACGAAGATGACGTCGAAGATCACGGAGGCCAGGGCCACCCCCCCCACCAGCGCCTCATTTCGCATATGCGCGATGACACCCGTCGCCACCAGACCGACTAGCGGTGTCGACAGATAGGCGATCATCATCGGTATCGCGATCTTGAGGACATCGCGATGCGCGACGCTGAACGGGCGGACGGCTGCCTCGGTCCCCGTAATTGCCGTTGCCTTCACTTATTCTTTCCGATGTGGTTCACCCAGCGTATGCATCAGCCGGTTCGCCCAGCCGAAGATGGCGATGGAATGGATAAGGTCGAGAATTTCAAGATCATCCAGGCCCATTTCCCGCAAGTGATAAAATTGATAGACCCCTACATTGTCTGGATGTGCGGTCAGATCGACACCGAAATTGAACAGCGCCTGCTCGAAATCAGGAAGGTCCGCATCCAGCCCGTTCTCGTATATCTCGTCAACGACCTCTGGCCGTTTCTCAAGCTGAATATAACGGTTGGCGTGAACCGCGGCGCAGTAGATGCAGTGATTGACGAAGGACGCCGCCAGCGCGCCGATCTCGCGCCCACCGCGTGATAATCCGCCTTCACTATACATGATATCGTTGAAGAGCGGGGTGCGCTCGTTTAGCGCCTCCGCCTCATTGGCGAGCACCAGAACATAGGCGGATACCTTCGTATTGGAAGGGGTCACTTTCAGGGCCGACAATTGCTCGGGCGTCGCCGTCGCGAGATCGACAGGCTTGACGTAGGGATGCCAGTCAAGCGCATCGAGGGTGAATTCATGGACAGGCTGTGACATATCAATTGTCCCTCATCATCTTGAGGCCGGCGACGACCAGCACCTGATAATTCACATAGGCAATAAGGCCGGCGAGCGTGACAATATCGCGGTCGTCGAGACCGACGGCGTAGAGTTTCTCTATATTTTCCCGGGTCGCATTCTTCGGCGTAAGGGTCACGAGATCAACGTGGTTCAGGATCGCTTGCAAACGGGAATCCGCTTGCTGAAGGACCGATGACGGATCGGCGACTGATGCGTGGTCGGAGCCTCCCTCCTCCTCGGCAAGCCGCTCAATGTAGTGCGCATGGAGTTCTTTCGCCTTCCATAAAGCGGACATACGCGCGGCAAGTGCCGCCCGCAAGGCGTAGGAAAAGTTGCGCGGCTCTGCCGGCCGCAAAGCTGCAAGATAGCTGGTCTGCGTCAGGTGTTTGAGCTTCGAACGTCGCTCGCGGAGTTTCACCAGATCGGAGCTTTCATCAAGGCCGAGGACGCGATCGATCACGTCTTCTGAAGGTGCTGCTGTCATTGTTTTTCAATCCTCGGAAAGAGCGTCATCCAGAAAGGTCAGGCGGTCCTGCCCCCAATAGAGCGTGTCACGATAAACCCAGGTGGGGGTCCCAAAGACCCCACGAGACTGTGCTTCGGCGTGGCTGTCATGCCAGGCAGCCATGATTTCCGGCATGTCTTCGAGCGCTTGAAGTGAGCGGCCGTCAAGACCAAGACTGTTTGCAACCTCGATACGAACGTCCGGATCAGTGACGTCCTTTTCTTCCGCCCATAGGGCGCGCAGAAGCGCGTGACTGAGTTCCAGTGCAGGCAGGCCCTGTCTGTCAGCCGCAATCACCATACGCGCGGAAAACTCGTTGTTAGTCGGATAATATCTGGGCTTCAGCACCAGCGGCATACCCAGACGCTTGCGCCAGCGGTCCAGTTCGACGGCGTGGTAGTCCTGCCGCGGCTGCGGTCTGGAACGAAGTGGAACGCCACCGTTTTCGGTGACGATGCGGGTGGGGCGGGTGACGACATCAAGATCGTACTTTTCGATCAGCGCCTTGAACTGCGGCCAGCCCAGATAGGCCCAGGGCGAACTGAGCGCGTGGTAATAATAAACGGTTCTTTTGCTCATCGCCTTAACCTCAGGCTGTTTTCTGCATGGTGGGGTCGGCATCCGCATCGGTCCATTCGGACCCATCAAGTTCGGGCTTTTCGTAAGCCTTCAGCGCTTCCCAGTGATGATCGATGTCGGCAATGAACAGCGAAGCGGCGATACCCCGCGCGAGCCAGAGCGCACCTTCGCTGATGGCCGGAATATCGCCGCTGACTTTGCCCAGACTGACCGATGAACCGTAATTGAAACAATGGATGTGCCGCAACCAAGGGGCGGCACCCGGCTCTTTCTCGGTGAAGGAGAAGTCGTCTTGCAGCCAGGGAAACCTGCCAAGACCCGGGTTTTCCTCACCTGCTGGCGGTGTATAGCGGTCCTCCCAGCAGGCGATCTGCCCGTTGAACATGTCGAGTTCGGGACGACTGACGGGGTCGATTGAGAATCCCGTTCCCAAAATCACGAAGTCGGTCCGGAAGACGCGGCCGTTGATTGTCGTGATGACGACCTCGCCGCCCTCTTCCTTCATCGATTGGATACCGCAGTCGAAATGGAAATAGGCGTTGGGATGCCGGCTTACCCTCAGCGTTGAATTGTGGGGCGCGGGGGTCTGCTGCTTGACGGAATAATCCATGAGACGCCAGCGCCACTCAGGGTCAATTTTCGCGAAGCCGGCGGTGACCCCGTACGATCCGATGCCCATCAACTTGTTGATGGTCGGCATTGTCTTGCGTCTGGCAAGGAGACGCACCTCACCGGCCCCCTGCTCGAGCGCTTCGGCGGCATTGTCCACCGCGGACGCCCCTACGCCGATGACAACGACGCGTTTCCCTTTCAGACGCTGAAAATCAATCATGTCGGCGGAATGCGCCCAGCTGACGTGGCGCTGCATGCCCTTCACAAAATCCGGGATCGTCGGTTCTCCAAGGCCATCGCGCCCCGTTGCCATCACCAGTTTCCGGGTGACGATCGGGTCAGCCTTTCCACCCTCGATCTCCAGTTCCAGAAGCCCATCGGGCCGTGGGACGACGCGGGTGACGTGGATATTGTTTTCAACCGGGATTTCCATCACCTGCCGGTACCAGCTCAGATATTCCATCCACATCGGTCGCGGAATGCGGAAGAGTTCTTCCCAGGCCTCTTCGCCAAAGCGGGCCGTGTACCACGCCCGGAAGGTGAGCGACGCCATACCGAGCGCTGGCCCGAGCAAGTTCTTGGGCGAGCGCAGGGTTTCCATGCGTGCATATGTCACCCAGGGCCCCTCCTCGCCTTTTGCGGCCCGGTCCACGATCCGGATATTGGCAATCCCCGCCCGTGTCAGGGCATGCCAGGCAACGAGGCCGCACATGCCGCCGCCGATGATCACGACGTCACTGGCGCGCTGGCCCTCTGAGGTAGAGACAGGTTTCGACCAGTTTGCTGCGGGATAGTTGAGGTAGGACAGATCCTGTCTCACCCGCGCGTTGAGCGCAGCTAGTCTCTGCTGCCCGGTCTGGTCTTGCTGTTCGAAAGTCATCAGGTGGTCTCCTGAAATATAGTGTTGCCCATCGGCACCGACGGGCATGAGGATTAATCGGCCAGCACCACGGCATCGCGATCGCGCCAACCCACCCAGACCGTCTCGTCTTCGAGATGCGAGAGCGCCACCGGATCGAGCTGGGCCGACAGGAGGGCGCCGTTATCCAGACGAACAGTCAACGTCGTGTGCGCGCCCTTGAACACACGCCGCTCGATCTGGCCCTTGAGGGCAAGACGATCACTGGGCTGCTCGGGCAGACAGAACAGAGCTTCCGGACGCAGCGCAATCGTGACGTGGCTACCAATGGCGTGGTGGTGGCCGTTAAGATCGGCCCGGATCAGACTGCCCTGCCATTCAATTGTTGCAACACCGCCCTCGGCAGACACCAATCGGCCTTCGAGAAAATTGCTCTGCCCGATGAAGTCGGCGACGAAGCGGCTACGGGGGCGTGCATAGAGATCATCAGGCGCTCCCATCTGCTCGATCCGCCCCTTGTTCATCACCACCACGACGTCGGACATGGTCAGCGCCTCCTCCTGGTCATGGGTGACGAAGATGAAGGTTTTGCCGGTTGTCTGCTGGATCGACTTCAACTCGATCTGCATCTCATGACGCAGCTTGGCGTCGAGTGCCGATAGCGGCTCGTCGAGCAACAAGACATTCGGGTCCGGTGCCAGCGCTCGCATAAGGGCCACGCGCTGGCGCTGACCGCCCGACAGTTGCTCAGGCATACGCCCGGCAAAATCCTGCAGCTTGACGAGACCGAGGAGTTCCATGACACGCCGGTGGATGGACGCCGAATCCAGCCCCTTCAATTCAAGTCCGAAAGCAATATTGCGCTGGACTGACAGGTGCGGAAACAGCGCATAGTCCTGAAAGACGATATTGACGTTGCGCCTATTGGGCGGCAGATGCGAGATCGGCTGTCCGTCGAGGTAGATCTCGCCGGAGGACGGCGTTTCGAACCCGCCCAGCATTCTCAGTGTCGTGGATTTGCCGCAACCGGAGGGGCCAAGCAGGGTAACGAACTGGCCCGGCGCGACCGCCAGGTCCAGATCGTCGACAGCAAGGGAAGCGCCGTAAGACTTGTTGACGTTTTTAAAATGAACAACCGGCTGCATAACTCAGCTCCTCGAACGGCGGGTGAAGTGCTCGGCATAAAGGCCGATGGCGGCGGTGACGATGAGGACGATGGTCGCCATCGCATTGATCTCTGGCGACATGCCGCCCTGGACCTTGGCGAAAATGAGCATCGGTAGCGTCGGCTTGTATCCGCCCAGGAAGAAGGTGCGCACGAAATCGTCGATACTGGTCAGAACGCAGAAGATCATGCCGCCAATCAGGGCCGGCAGGATGTAGGGGACCGTGACGCGCATGAAGGCGATAAACGCGTCTGCACCGAGATCTCGTGCAGCATCAACGAGATTGGCAGGCATGGAACGCAGGCGCGTCAGCACCATGATTACCACAAACGGTACCGCGTGGACGGTATGGGAGAGGATAATCGCGAAGGTGCCCGTGGGGATATCAACCATCCGGATGAATATCCGCATCGAGATGGCGTTGATCAGGCCGGGAACGACGGCAGGCAGGCAGGCGAGCGCAAAGAGAATGGCCTTGCCGCGGATGCCTTCGGTTGAAATCAGCAGGGCAATCCACACACCGATGACAGTCGCTCCGATCGTGGTGGCAAACGCTATTCCGACCGAATAAAGCGAGGCTTCGATGAACTGCTTGTCCTGAAGTACCTTGCCATACCAGTCCAGGGTCCAGTTGCTGATCGGGAAGGCGATGAAGTTTGCGTCCTTAAAGCTCATGGCCATCATCAGGGCCAGCGGCAAAAGCAGGTAGATAACGAAAATGGCGTAACAGGCGCCAAGGGCCGTCTTCGGAAGGTCGTTTAAGGGGGACCGCATCGTCATCTCCTACATCAGCCGGACAGAGCGACCGCCAACGAAGCGCATGAAGAGACCTACCGTTGTCAGCGACACGGCGAGCATCAGCATGGCGAAGGCAGCGCCTTCAGGCCATTTGTCGTTGGAAGAGTGGAAAAGCGTCGCGATTACCTCCGGGAAGATGACGGCGTTCGGCCCGCCGAGCAGAAGCGGAGCGGCGAAGACGCCGACGGCCGTGAGGTAGACCAGGCTGCATCCGGATACGATACCGTCCTTCGACAGCGGCAGGATAACGCGCCGGAAACGTTGGAAAGGGCTTGCACCGAGATCAGCAGCGGCGTGCACGAGCTGCACCGGGATCTTTTCTATGGCTGAGTAGAGTGGGAGCAGCATGTAGAGCGCGAGGAGGTAGATGACGCCAAAGCTCAGCGAGAAGGACGTGTAGAGCATCGGGATGGGCCGATCGATGAGGCCAATCTCGCGCAACAGAACGTTGACGGCTCCGCGATTGGCCAGCAGCATGATGACGGAGAAGGTACGGATCAGTTCTCCGGCCCAGAACGGGATGAGCAGGAGCAGCAGCGCGCGCGTACGCTGTTTCGGCTGGAGCACCTTTGCCACGTAATAGGCAACCGGATAAACGATCACCAGGGTCGAAACGGTAACGACGGCCGCAAATACGAGGCTGCGTATGAAGGGCAGCATATAAATCGAATCCGAGAAGAACAGGACATAGTTGGCGAGCGTATAGCGCGTGGCCTCGTTCGGTTGGGGCGGATAGTTGTCCGTGAAGCTGATATTGGCCATTTGCAGGATCGGCCCGACATGCAGGACGAGAAGCCATATCACGGGTATCCCGGCAAGGAGTGCGAGTCGCGCGGGGCGACTGTCTGCCAGCCGACCTATGGTGGTTCGGTAGAGGGTTGATCCTGTCACCTTGCCAATCCATCCGGAATAATGCGCCGGGGCTGGCGCGCCTTCCTCTCGCAATTCAGTCATTGTCGTGTTCACCATGATCGTTCCCAGCTCTGGACAAGCTTTTTATTGGGGGTTGCGAACCCGGCGTTGGTCGGGTTCGCATCGCATCGATAATTCAGGCAGCCTTGATTTCGGCGGCTGCCTTGTCGATCATCGCGTTCTTCATGGCACGGTTGACCGAGCTGAAGAACTTGATGCGCTCCATCTGGTCCTGTGGAAGCGCCATGGCGGCCCGTTCGCGATCGTTGAGCAGCTTGTCGACGCCATCAAAGGCCGAGGCGAAGCCCGACTGCCGAACCATGGCAGCCCCGATTTCCGGCGAGGCGAGAATGGCGTCCAGGAAAGCATAGGCAGCGTCCGCATTCGGACCGTTCTTCACCACGTTGAAGGAATAGAGGAACCCGTAGGTGCCCTCCTTCGGAACGGACAGCTCGATGGGGTGACCGTCCATGATCAGCTTGGCTGTCGGTCCGGACCAGGCTTGCGCCACGTAGATGTCCTCGTTCAGGAACATCTGCTGAACCTCGGAGCCCGCATCATAGTATTTGCGGACCTTGTCCTTTTGGCTGATCAGGAAGTCACGCGCCTTGTTGGTGGCTTCCTGGGCGATGGCTTCCTTGCCCTCGTAGGTGACGTAATCGCCGTCATTGCCTTGATAGAGCATGGTCAGCGAAAGGAAGTCCGAGATGATGTAAGATGTCAGCCCCTTGTATTCGTCGTCGAACATCATGCCCCAGCTGTCGGAAGGCTTGGTGTATTCCGTGTTACGAGCCAGACCTTCAAAGCCCGCCAGAAGCGGAACGCCGTAGGTGGAGCCGTTGATGGTGAGCTGCGGTGCGCCCTTGTAGGCGGCCGCCAACTTGTCCCAATTCTTCAGTCTGCTGGTATCAAGCGGCGAAAGGAGGTTGGAACCGATGAACTGGGAGAGCCGGTGGCCGGTTACCGTCACGATATCGGTCGACGGCGTGGCGCCTTCGGCCGTCAGAATGTTATATTGCTTGCCCTGATCGTCCGTCAGACGGATGCGGATCTCGATTCCCGTATCCTTCTGAAACTGGTCGATGAAAGACTGCGGAACGAACTTGTCATAGGTCGTGATATTGACGACCTTTCCCTGCGCGTGGGCGGAGCGCATCAGGCTGGGGGCCGCCAGGATACCGGAGCCGGCAGCGAGCAGTTTGAGGGTAGAACGGCGGGTCGCTTTAAACTCTTTCATGGCACTCTCCTTTGTTTTTTTGATCGGGTCGACGGGGCAGAAAATTCTGATCAGGGAGCGTCCCCTTCGACGCTTTCCCCATAGGTGACGTCAGCCACACGCCCCGAGGCGCGCGGATCGTGGGCGATGAAATCCGGCATGCGGGCTGAGGCGACGCGGATGATAAGCTGTATCAACTCCTGGGCGGTTGCCGACAGCGGGCGCGCTGTCGCCGAGAAAATTCCCCAGAGAAACGGAATGTCGACGTCGAGCGGTCGCACAGTCACGCCCGCGGTCAAGGGACCGTAAGCGGTAGCCGGTTCAACAATCGCAATTCCCATGCCGGTCGACGCGACCTGCACCGCACTCATCGCCGCGCTCGTGGCGATGATCCGCCCCGCACGGACATTTGCATCCTGCAGGGCCTTGTCCACGCGGCGGCGCAGGCGGAATGGGTTTGCGAGCGTGATGACCGTCTGGTCAGCGAGGTCCGTGATGGAAACGACATCCTTGGCGGCAAGCGGATCGTTAACGGACAGAACTGCGGCACATCGCCCCTGGAAGTAGCCATGTGCCTCCAGGCCCGGTTGTTCGGCCGGAAGCGACGTCACGCAGAAATCAGCGGTACGGCCGAGCACCGCCTGGACCGCAGCCTCGGCTGGCATGCTTCGTAGAAAAACAGTGTGAGGCAGAAGTGCTTCGGGCAACTCCGCAAGAGCGAGCGGTACCATTCCCGTGGCAAAAGCAGGCGTGGCGGCGATCTCGACCGGCTCAGGCTCCTTGAGACTGATCCGCTGGGCCCGGTTGCGCAAATGCTCGATGCCGCTGATGAAGCGCTCGGCTTCGGCGTGGAAGGCCACTCCCTTGTCACTCGGCATGATACGCGGGCCATTGCGATCGAACAGCGCAAATCCAAGCGACGTTTCGAGATCTTGGATGAGGCGCGTAACCTGAGATTGGGAACGATCAAGGAGGCGCGCAGCACCGGTAATGCTGCCTGCGGACATTACCGCCAGAAACGCCTCCAGTTCGCGTATCTCCATGGCTATCATGCATCCTTTGCATTATGACAAATTTAATGTGCATTAAACGCATGATATCTGCTAGTGACAAAAGAGAATTTTTCGTATGAGCCGGAGAAGATAAAAAAAACGGCTGCTGACGCCGCGCTGTGCAGAAAATTTGGCTACATGCCTTAGCTTTTGCCAATGTAGCAGACGCTTTTGCTCGACGCAGTGATATGTGCTGAGGGGTTAGGCAAGGTTATGCTAATTAACCAGGCAAAGCACGCGTGAATATGGCTGTAGCAGGCAGGACAAGATGATGCATTTGCGTAACAGTCGGTCCACAAAGTTCAAAACCGGGGTTTTGATGGGCGTGCAAATCAGTGACCAGAGGGCGGGTCCATCCCAACTCCTACAACCGAAAGGATAGATGACATGCGGATAGCCATTCTTGGTGCGGGATCGATTGCTTATGGCATGGCGGCATTTCTCGCCGCCGCGGGGCATCGCCCGTTCCTATGGTCACCCTCCGGTCGCAGTGCCAATCCATTGGCGCAAGGTGAAAAGCTCAACGCCAAGGGAGCTTTTGATTTCGTCGGCCCCGTGGAGGTTGCGGCAAGCTGTGAGGGCGCCATTGCCGATGCGGATGTGGTTATCATTGCCATGCCAGCCAACGGTCATCGCGCGGCTATCGATGCAGCGCTGCCGCACCTGCGGTCGAACCTGCCCGTCATCATCAGTTCCCATAGCTCCTTTGGAGCGCTTTATCTGTCGAAGCGGCTCGCCGAGCGCCGGCTCCATCTGCCGATCATCGCCTGGGGAACGACGCTCCTGACGGCGCGCCGTCAGCCGGATGAACGCAGCGTCGTCGTGAACACCGTTCGCCAGAAGGTGGACTTTGCCACCTTGCCCAAGTCGGCAGCAGCACAGGGCCAAAGGCTGTGCACTGAACTCTTCGGCGATCGTTTCGTCGAACGTGACGGTTTGCTCGCCATCGCGCTCTCAAACCTCAATCCTCAAAACCATCTCGGGATCGCACTCCTCAATCTGACACGCATGGAAAAGGCAGAGAGCTGGGGACAGGGTGAACATGTGACCCCGGCGGTCGGGCAGTTGATCGAAGCGCTCGACGCCGAGCGATTGTCAATCGCCGAGAGCTTTGGCCTCGGGGTGAAGACAGTCCGAGAGCACTTTTCTCTCTCCTTCCATGTACCCCTTGCCTCTGTGTCGGAAATGAACCAACAGATGCATCGCGAGGGACGAGGCGGGATGGGACCTTCCTCCATCGACAGCCGCTATATCTACGAGGACGTACCCTTCGGTCTTTTGCCGACTGTTCTTCTTGGCCGCATCGTCAACCGTCCTGCCATCCTTCATGAAGCCGGTATTCGCATCTTCACCGCGTCGGTCGCGCGCAATCTGGAAGCCGACAATGATCTGCTGCCGGAGCTTTCGCTTGATCATCTCGCTCCTAGGGAGCTGCGGGACCTTTGCGAAAGCGGATTTTCGCCGGCATAACTAGCGCGCTTTCCTTCAAGGCTCGCGAATGCCTTCGAGGACGTGGACCGTTGGCACGTCCTCTGCATTTTGATCATCATCCGTTCCGGCTTGGGCGAAAGCTAACGCCGCAGCCCGTCCATCACCAACCGCACAATCCTGTGCGCGCGGTCACGCCAATCCGGACCTTCGGGAATGGAATAAATGCCGAAGAGCGCGTTGAGGACATCTGCACCCTCAATGTCTCCCTTGACCGCACCAGCCTCGACGGCATTGTTCAGTAGCTCTTCGAACGCCGTATGCAAAAGCTTCGACCCCTCCGCAAAGAGGGCGGAATTGGATGTAAACAGAAGCTTCAGGCTGTTCGCCATGCCCCTTTTCGCGGCCATGTAGCTAACGAACCGGTTCATCCATTCTTCAATGGCTTTCGCGGGCTCTTCTTCCCGCAACAGATCGCGCGCAGCCGTCGCCAGAATTTCCAGTTCGCGGCGATAGACGCCTTCGACCAAATGTTCGCGGGTCGGAAAATGCCGGTACAGCGTGCCGATGCCGACGCCAGAACGCCTGGCAATATCTTCCAGCGAAGCGGCCGCGCCCTGCTCTGAAAACGCCAGCGCAGCAACTTCTATCAGCTTTTCCCGGTTTCGCCGTGCGTCTGCGCGCAAGGGGGGCGGTTGAGATGGAGGCATCTGCTCCTTGGGCACGGAAGGCCACTCCATGAAAAATCGCTTGACGAACGATCGCAAGCCACTAAGTTAAACGGAGGCGCCTCCGCTTATGGGTGCGCCGTTCGCTTCTTTAAATCAGATTGGAGGCGGATGTCATGCCGAAATCAAACGGTGGCAGTGGTGAACATCTCACAACTCGAGCGTTCCCGAGGAACTTAACAGCCCGTCACTCATTCTGATGTCACAATGCGGGAGGCACTTATGACAGGATCGGCCGATAGCATCCGACATAACGTCAATGCCGCGGATTGGTTGCATCGCAGCGTCGAAGCCCCGATCTTGGCGACGCCGCGAAAAGCTTTTTCCACCGACAGGGCTTATGACGTCCTGAATTTTGCCATCGACTACTTCAAGGCGGGGCTTGGCGTGGCACTATGCACCCTGGTGGAAATACGCGGGGGCTCCTCGCGTCCGCTTGGCGCGCAGATGGCGGTTGCGCAGGACGGCAGCTATTGTGGATATGTTTCGGGCGGATGCACGGAGGCGGCCATCGCCGCTGAAGCCTTGCAGGCCATGCGAAGTGGCCATGATCGTTTCGTCATGCTGGGCGAGGGCTCGCCATTCTTCGATATCGTCCTTCCCTGCGGCGGCGGTATCACCGTCGCTATTCATCTTGTCAAAGACGTCGAGCCGCTCTGTTTCATCAACATGCTCGTCGATAAGCGCCGATGCGCGTCCTTGTGCTATCGGCCGGGGCTCGAACAACTTTCGCTCGGATTGGAGGGAACGCAGATCGGGTGGAACGGCGAGACCTTCGTCACCTGCTACCGTCCAAAGGTTCGTATGGTCCTTTCGGGACGCTCTCTTGAGGTCGAGACAGCCGCCAGTATCGCAAAAGCCGCAGGATACGAGGTCCTCCTTGTTGAAGAGGGCACTGAAACCGACGATGCTCCGAACTTTATCGATGCCGACACGGCTGTCGCACTCCTCCAGCACGACCTCGATCGGGAAATGCCTGTGCTGGAGGCAGCGTTGCGCGCATCACCCTTCTACATCGGCGCTCTCGGCAGCTCCCGAACGCATGAGAAACGGGTCGAGCGATTGCGCGACCGTGGTCATGCGGATGAGGCAATCGCGCGGATCAAAGCGCCGATCGGCGTATTCGGTAGGGCAAGAGACGCGCAGTCGCTGGCACTGTCGGTCATCGCCGACATCGCCGCGGCGAGACAGTCATACGTGACGCAAAGCTAGAACTGCCGCCGGATCGACAAATCCGACAGCAGCCACACGCAGACAAACACCATGAGCTTCATAGGTGCCGCCTGAAAATTTCAGTGCGGACCTTCAGATGAGGGAGATGTCCAATGCAATTTAACGTCAACGGAACAGCAGTGGAGGTGGACGCAGACATCCGCACGTCGCTGCTTGATCTCATGCGCAACTATCTGGGGTTTACGGGCACGAAGAAGGGCTGCGATCAGGGCGCATGCGGCGCATGCACGGTGCTGGTGGATGGCGAGCGGATCAATTCCTGTCTCGCGCTTGCGGTTCAGTATCAGGGCCGTAACATCACGACTGTGGAAGGCCTCGCGGCCAACGGCAACCTTCATCCGTTGCAAAAAGCTTTCATTGAACATGATGGCTTTCAATGCGGCTATTGCACACCGGGGCAACTCTGTTCCGCCGTGGGCATGGCGGGCGAGATCGAGCGAAACATCCCGAGCGTCGTCACCGCTGATCTTTCGAGCGACAGCGTCATCATCGATGACACCGAAATTCGCGAACGCATGAGTGGCAATCTCTGTCGCTGCGGCGCCTATAATGGCATTGTTGAAGCCATTTCTGAAACGCTGGTCCAGCCGACCGCGGTGCAGACCGACGAGAGGGCACGGGCATGAATATCTTTTCCTACCATCAGGCCTCTGATGCGGCGTCGGCAATAACGCTCAAACAGGCCGCGCCGACAACGAAATATCTGGGTGGCGGCACCAATCTCGTCGACCTCATGCGCGAAACGGTCGAAAAACCGGAGACGCTGATCGATGTCACGCACTTGGCGAGCAGCATCGAACAGCGCGCCGATGGCAGCCTGCTGATCGGGGCGGGCGTGAAGAACACCGCGCTTGCGGCCCATGGTGCGGTACGGGCGCAGTTTCCGGTTCTCTCCCGCACTATTCTCGCAGGTGCAAGCGCGCAAATTCGAAATGTCGCGACCGTGGGAGGCAACATTCTTCAGCGCACCCGGTGCCGGTATTTCTATGACAATGCCGCTCACTGCAACAAGCGCGAGCCCCACTCAGGATGTGACGCGCTGGAGGGTTTCAACCGCTATCATGCCATCCTCGGTGCATCTGAAAGCTGCGTTGCGACCCATCCATCCGATATGTGCGTCGCGCTTGTTGCACTGGATGCCGTGGTTCACCTTCAGGGGCCGGCAGGCAAGCGCAGCCTGCCGCTGCGTGATCTCCACCGTCTTCCAGGCGACACGCCCGAAATCGAAACCGCACTTCACCCGGACGAACTCATCACTGCGGTGGAAATTCCCGCGCTGCCTTTTGCAAAAAAATCCACCTACAGGAAGGTAAGGGATAGGGCGAGCTACGCTTTCGCGCTCGTCTCCGTTGCCGCGGCACTGGATCTCGATGGCAGTGGGAATGTGAAAGACGTGAGGCTGGCGCTGGGCGGCGTGGCACACAAGCCGTGGCGTGCCCTGAAGGCAGAAGCGTATCTAAAGGGCCAAAAGGCAGATACCGAGCACTTCCGGGCTGCCGCCGAAGCCGAACTCGCCGACGCCGTCGGCCTGCGCGACAATGCTTTCAAGATTGAACTGGCGAAGCGCACCATTGTCGCGGTCCTTGAAGAATTGAAGGGAGAAAACGCATGAGCGCCGATACCCAAACGCTGCCGGAGACAGGCAGACAAGGCCGCTGGCAGCCAGCCGTGACAACCGATCCGCTGCTGCGCAAACATGGTTCCCTCGGGCAATCCGTACCGCGCATCGAAGGGCCCATGAAAGTTCAGGGCAAGACGCGCTTTGCGGCAGAGTTTCCCTACGATAACATCAGCTACGCGGCACTCGCTTTCAGCACCGTTGCCCGTGCGCGCGTCACCGAACTTGATGTCGGCGCCGCGGAGGCCGCACCCGGCGTCATTCTGGTCATGACCTATAAAAACGCGCCGCGGATGAAAGCGCCATCGCTGATGATGTCGTCTCCGACAGCGGCCGGAGCAAGCAATCTTCCCGTCATGCAAAATGACGAAATCCACTGGAACGGCCAGCCGATCGCGCTGGTTCTTGCCGAAACACAGGAACAGGCGGATTACGCGGCATCACTGGTCGAGGCGAAGTATGAATTGCTGCCGGCGGTGACATCTTTCGACGAAGCGAAAAAAACGCCCCGCCAACTCGAGAACCTGCTCGGCCAGCCGCCATACGTGGAAATCGGCGATGCAGAAGCGGCGCTCGCAAAAGCTGAGGTCAAGGTCGATCTCATCTACAGAACACCGCGTCACAACCATAATGCCATCGAGCTGCATGCGGCGACCGTTGTCTGGAATGACGACGAACTACGCGTCCACGATGCCAGTCAGCTGCTCGATCTGACGACGGGCCAGCTTGCGGATATTTTCGACATTGATGTCAGCAAGGTGCATGTCACCTCGCCCTATGTCGGTGGCGGTTTTGGCGGCAAATGTTTGTGGGATCATCAGATCCTTGCCTGCGCGGCGGCCAGACTTGCAAAGCGACCCGTGCGTATCATGCTGTCGCGCGAAGGCGTCTTCCGGATCGTCGGCGGTCGCACGGTCACCGAACAGCGCGTTGCCCTGGGGGCAAGAGCCGATGGGACGCTCGATGCGCTGATCCACACCGGAACGTCGGCGATGACGTCACATAATTCCTGCCCGGAACAATTCACCTTTCCCGCCCGCCACCTCTATGCCGCAAGAACCTTCCGTATCGGCCAGAATGTTGCCGACATGGACATGCTGGCAAACACCTTCATGCGCGCGCCGGGTGAATCCGTTGGCACTTTTGCCCTCGAATGCGCACTCGATGAACTCGCCGAAAAATTGAGACTGGACCCGATCGAGCTGCGGCGGCGGATCGAGCCGGAGAAGGATCCAACGACCGGCAAGCCGTTTTCGTCGCGTTATCTTCTTGAAGCCTACGACGAAGGCGCAAAACAATTCGGCTGGGACAGGAGAAGCCAAAAACCGCGCCAAAGACGCGAAGGCGAGTGGCTGATCGGGATGGGGTGCGCGACCGCGACCTATCCTTACCACCGGTTTCCCGGAGGCGCGGCCCGGATCAGGCTGACGGCAGACGGCCATGTGACCGTTTCGACCGCCGTGCACGATATGGGAATGGGGACCGCCACGGCTCAGGTGCAGCATCTCGCAGCGCGGTTGGGCTTGCCGCTTGATCACGTGACTTTCGAATATGGCGACAGCAGACTGCCAAGGGGCGTGATCGCCGGAGGCTCGACCCAGACCGCCTCCATAGGCGGCGCGATCATCGCCGCAACCGAGGTCTTCGTGCAAGAATTGATCAAGCTTGCTGGCAACGACTCGCCGCTTGCCGGACTGTCGCTTCTTGACGTCGAGACGAGAGATGGTGGTCTGTCTCACATCAGCGACACCAGCAGGTTCGAGAGCTATCAATCGATACTCCGAAGGGCTGGCCGAGACGACCTTATCTGTGAGGCGGAAGCACCTGCACCCGCTGAAATGGAAGCCTTCTCCATGCATTCCACGGGCGCCCAGTTCTGCGAGGTACGGGTTAGTGCCCTCACGGGTGAGACGCGTGTTTCGCGCTTTTTGGGCTCGTTCGACGCTGGCCAGATACTGAACCACAAAATGGCGACCAGCCAGTTCAAGGGCGGTATCATCATGGGCATCGGTCTTGCTCTCACCGAAGAAACCAATTTCGATGAGCGGACAGGCCGCGTCGTCAACGCCTCGCTGGCCGATTACCACGTGCCGGTGCAGATGGATGTACCGTCAATTGAAATCCTCTATACCAACAAGCCAGACCCGCAGGCGCCGATGGGCGCACGCGGTATTGGCGAAATCGGCATAACCGGGGTTGGTGCGGCGGTTGCCAATGCGGTTTACAATGCGACCGGAGTTCGGGTTCGCGACCTGCCCATCACCTTAGACAAGCTGATGGTTGATCTCGACTGACGCGATTGGCGGGGTAATCGTCCTTGGTATTTCACCCGAGGAAAAACCAGTTGCCCTGCGCACGAGTGCCGAAATGTCGAGGCCCGGTATAGGGTCTCGACCTCAAAATGATGCCGGTGGCTCGGTGTTAGCAAAATGCGACGGAAGATGACGGTTTGCAACGCGTTCAGGGCGCAATGAAGCGATATGGTCTTCCCAGCAAAGCTCCCACCCGACGCATCGACGTCATCTGGCTTCTTGCTCCGTCCCGGGCACGGACCTTATCCCTTCAACACACCCCCGGCCGCGAGAACCTCCTCTGGCGTATCGACATCCAGACGGGCCGCCTCGCCGATATCCAAATCGATGACCGGGGTCCCCGACGTCTCAAGGAGGTGTCTCGCCCCGACATCACCTTCGAGCTGCATGATGGAATCCTTGAGTGATTTCGGGAGGATGACTGGATTGCCACGTTTGCCGCGCGAAACCGCGCGTATGATCACTTGTCCGAAAGATTGGCGGAAAGACGAGATCAGGGCGTTCAGGTCGCCGACCGTCACACCGGGCATATCCGCAAGCATGACGAGAACGCCATCGACACCACGCGCTGCTGCCGCCGAATATCCCGCGATCAGAGAGCTTGCCATGCCGGATGCATATTCCGGATTGTAGATGGCGGTCACCTCTAGCCCCAGAAGTGCTGCCTCTATCTCATTCCGACGGTGACCGGTCACGACGATGACGAATTTCACATCCGAGGAAAGCGCTGTTTTGGCCGCACGGCGCACCAGCGGCTCTCCATCGAATTCCGCCAGAAGCTTATGGCCCCCGCCATCGCCCATGCGGCTGGCTTTCCCGGCAGCCAGGATCACCGCCGCGACGGTTGCGGGCGGGCGTTCGTGCTTTGAGTCGTCTTGCAGAGGCGTCGTGGTCGCAACTTCCATTGGCACTCCTCTTATGGCCACCTATCAAATCTCGCCTGCGGCATCTCAGTCAAGACGGGATCCGGCATCTGCTCAGTGCCTTTTGGTTTCTGCCGAACATCGTTGCGCCAGTCGTAACGTTTCAGCGATTGCCATGACGCACACGCGAGGACTACATCCGGTGACGGTACCTACCATCGTTCGTAGGGAGCTGAGGATAGAATTTCCTCTTTATCGTCGGAACACGTATCGGCGTCACGGGTGCCTAAATCTTGGACTACGGGAGCCGGAAAAGAACAGGTCCTGGCTGAAACCATGGCTGGTCGTGAAGGATGGGATGCCGAACCCGAGGCAGTTTCAGCGAAAAATTGCGTCGAGTCCCAGATTTTGAGCAAGTTCTACGGCATGGAGGGATTATCATCGAGAGGCTATTTTCACTGGCGGCGCAGCTTGCTGACAATTGATGAAGGACAATCGTGTGGGTGAGATCCTGAAGCCCGGAGAAAGAAATCAGATTGATGCCTTTGAGATGCAAATCGGGGATGTGGCGAGCGCGGAACTTGAGCAGCTCCACGCGCTGTCGATTTCGGTCGGCTGGCCGCACCGCCCGCAGGACTGGCAATTCTTGCGGGATGTCGGCAAAGGCGTCGTTGCAACCGATGACATCGGCCGCATCATGAGCTCCGCCATGTGGTTCCGCCAGTCACCGGAGCTTGCAACGATCGGCATGGTCATCACCTCGCCGCGCCTTCAGACGCAAGGCGCCGGCCTCTGGCTGATGGAATACGCCCTTCAGGATCTGGAGGGCGTCGACCTTCGCCTCAATGCGACGCGGGCTGCGAAGAGGCTTTACCTCTCCCTCGACTTCCGGCCGGAAAAGAAGGTCTATCAGTGTCAGGGCATCGTCACCGATGCGCTACGCGAGCAGGAATTGTTAGGCGACGTGCGGGTCCTCGGCCCTGATGATGTTACCGCGGTGACGACGCTCGACACTGCGGCCTTCGGCGTTGTGCGCTCAGGTGTCATTGAAAAGCTCATGTCGAATTCGCGAGGCTACGGCCTTTTCCGTGATGGCGTGCTGAAGGCCTTTGCGCTCTGTCGCCGGTTCGGCCGCGGCCATGTTGTGGGTCCGATTGTTGCATCGGACGACGAGGAGGCCATCGCTGTCCTCGCCCCGCATATACGCGATCATCAGGGCCGGTTCCTGCGTCTCGATACGCACTTCGACACCGGCGACTTCGCCCTCTTCGTGCTGCGCAACGGCCTCACCGTCTTCGATACCGTGCTGACCATGTCGCGCGGCAAGCGACTTGTGGATTTTGCGACGGGCGGGACACGCAGTCCGCTAACCTACTCACTGGCCAGCCAAACGCTCGGCTGATTGTGCACAGGCAACCTGTGGACCCTCCTGACCGGTCGGAATATCGACTTGGCACGGTGTGGGAGGGTAGCGATTAAACTCCCATGAATAATCCAGAGACCGAGGTTCAGCCAAGAAAATTGATCGGACGAGAAACGCCCGATCAAGCTTCTGCCACCTAAGAGCCAGCCTGTATCGTCGCCGTTCAACACAGACTGAGCCAGAAAACCCCTGGAAACACAAAAACGGACGCCGCCAGGGCGGCGAGCCCGGCGGCTTGAGATATGGCCGCGATGACACTGCTTTTTGCTGTTTGTTGTTGGACCAGTTTTCGCCACCACGCAAAAAGAAGCAACAGAGAGAGGGCAACCAGGCCAATCAGGAGAAAGCGAAGCAGGGAAACGCCGGCATAGGAGCGCATCTCCCATCCCCAGGTGCACCCGGCAAATTGCAGCGCATAGAGACCCAGAAAGCAAAGGGCCCAGGTGACGAATGGCCCGGCAAGGCCAAGAGCCGTGCGGTACCTCATATCACCCAGCCTCCGTCATTAAGCGCAGGGTATGCAGGAAGAGAAACGATAAGGCCGTCGCGGCGAGGAAGTGACAGTGCCAGAGAGTGCCTATACGCAGATCGTTTCTTCGGCGGCTCGAGACGTAGCCATTTGCCAACCGCCACATGCCGAATGCCGCAAGGATGAAGCCGACCAAAGTGTGCAGAATTAGATAAACGTTGACGGCGACCGACACGCCATGGATCGCATGGCTTACCGCTGCATAATCATGCGCAAGCAAGAAGAGACCTACAGCGATTGCCGTTGCGTAGGCGAACGCGCTTGCGCTTGACATCACTGCGCTTACTCTGAGGTTGCCGGCCGCTGCGCCGCACAGCGCCGCGAGAAAGGCACTTGATAGAAAAGTGATCTGTAACCAGGTCAATTGCGTCCAGACGATCCTTTCACCGGCTGCGGAAATCCAGAGAAAAAGGCCGCCAAACAGCAGTGACGCAAAAAGGGTCGTGTCCGCGATCAAGGCAAGTTTCATTGCCATCACCGAGGGCGCATCGGCACTTTCGTAGTGAAGCGGGAAGCGCTCCGTACCACGCGCCGTAACAGGTCCCCGCTCCTGTCTGGCGTCGGCGTTCGGAGTCCACACCGCAAAGAGCAGCGTCGCGACCAAAAAGATTGAGATTGCGATGAGATAGGCTTTCAAAAGAAGGGCGATGAAGAAGCCGGCAGTCACCATCGCACTCAGTAAGGGAAGAAATGTACGGCCCGGCAGGACGACGACCTGCAGCGGCGCGCCGGTCACGGCATCCGTCCCCATCGTTTCCATTTTCCCCGATCGTACAAAACCGAGATAACCTTTGCCGGCGGCAAGCTCCGCAGCGATGGTGTTGATCGGCAGGTCGTCTGCCCTTGCCGTCACTTCGGGTTGCGAGGCGAAAGCATAAGCCGGAGGTGGGGTTGGCATGGCCCATTCCAGCGTGCCGGCGTCCCAGGGATTGCGCCGGAAGGCGCGGCCGTAAAGAAAAAGCAGCATAAAATCGAGCACCACCAGCATGAATCCGGCGGCCATGATGAAGCTGCCGATGGACGAGAGCAGGTTCAGCCACTCCCAGGGGGAAGCCGCCGGGTAGGAAAAAACGCGCCTAGGCATGCCCAGCAGGCCGGTCAGGTGCATCATGAAAAACGTCAGATTAAAACCGATGAAAATCATCCAGAACGCGGCCTTGGAAAGGTGCTGAACTGGCTGTCGGCCGCTGATGTGCGGCACCCAATAATAAAGCCCGGCAAGCATCGGAAAGAGAAAACCGCCCACCAGCACATAATGGAGATGCGCGACGACAAAGTGCGTATCGTGGGCCTGCTGGTCGAAGGGAACCATGGCCAGCATCACACCGGTCAGTCCCCCGACCACGAACACGCAGAAAAACCCGATAATATGCAGCATCGGCACACTCATTGTCGGCTTGCCACCTGCCATGGTCCCAAGCCAGGCAAATATCTGGATCGCAGTCGGGATCGTGACAAGCGCGCTTGCCGCCGAGAAAAAAGACAGCGCCACGTGGGGAATACCCACCGTATACATATGGTGCACCCACAGACCGAACGACAGGAAAGCCATGGCGATCAATGCGGCAACGATGATGTTGTAACCGATCAGCCGCGTTCCCGCTAAAACAGGGATGATCGTCGACAGTGCGCCCGCTGCCGGCAGAAAGATGATATAGACCTCGGGATGACCGAACAGCCAGAATAGGTGCTGCCATAAAAGCGGGCTGCCGCCGCGTTGCGGATCAAAAAAAGGAATGTCGAAAGCCCTCTCGGCCTCGAGCAATATCGAACCCAGGATCAGCGGCGGAAAACCGATCAGCATCATCGCGGCGACAACGAGCATATACCAGGCAAAGATCGGCATCCTGTCGAGAGACATGCCGGGTGCACGCAGCCGCAGGATCGTGACGATGATTTCGATCGCGGCGCTGATGGCGGAGATTTCCACGAAGGTAATGCCGAGTAGCCAGATGTCCGCATTGATGCCGGGGCTATATTGCGATGACGACAGCGGCGTGTACATGAACCAGCCGCCCGCGGGCGCAATTCCCCCGAGAAGGGCGAAAATGAGCATTCCGCCACCGAAAAGATAACACCAGTAGCCGTAGGCAGAGAGCCGGGGGAAGGCGAGATCCCTGGCGCCGATCAGTTTCGGCAGGATGTAGATGGACAGCCCCTCGAAAAAGGGAATAGCAAACAGAAACATCATGATGGTGCCATGCATCGTGAAAACCTGTGCATATTGCCCGGCATCCATGAAGGCGTTCGATGCGGTGGCGAGCTGCGTGCGAATGAGCATCCCCAGAAACCCGCCGATCGCAAAGAACACGAGTGCGGTGGTCATGAACCGCTTTCCAATGACGGTGTGATTAACCGCCGCGAGGCGCTGAAACCCGGATCCCGAGCCCCAGACCTCGCTGAGTTCACGGTGAAGCGCCAAGGCTGAATGTCTCTCTGGCGTGCGCACATCCTTCATTGTGTTTGCCCCAAATTCCCGATTACGCGTAAAAACTCGCTCTCGTCATAAGCAATGACGCGAAAACCCATGCCCGCATGGCCGACGCCGCAATATTCCGCACAGATCCCGCCGAACGCGCCGGTTTGTTCGGCCCGAAGGGCGATTTTATTGGTCAATCCGGGAACGGCGTCGATCTTTCCTCCCAGTCTGGGAACCCAGAAGCTGTGAATGACATCGCGGCTGGTCACCTCGATTACGACATCCCGCCCCGCCGGCATATGCATGATGTCGGCGCTTTCTGACGTCCCAGTTGGCGTCTCGTAAGCGAACTCCCATTTCCACATGCTCGCAACTGCGCTGATCCGGACCGGATCGCGGGCAGACTGTGGAAGCAGTGTTTCACCTTGCAGGAACGAGAAAAACACCAGCGCCGCCAGCACCGGGATTGGAAACGCTATACCGCCGCCGATGAGCCAGTGTCGCGGTTTGATCCGCGCCATGGTCCGGGGGCTCAAAAAGACCAGTGCGAGAAGGGCGGCAACCAGCAGCGAAATAGCGCATGCGCCGCCGAACATGACCCACCACAGCACCGAGATCTTTTGACTGGCCGGCCCAGCCGGATCCAGAACCGAGAGATCGCCCGCGCAACCCGAGGCGAGCAAAAGTGCGGGCAGCGAAACGACAGCAGGGAACTTCGGCCTTCGCGAAGCGGTTAGCGCTGAAAGAGGATCCGTCGAATGGAAAAAAACAAAGCGCCCAATCCGGTTATCTCCAAGGTTGAGGAGAAAACCACTGATTCTGCGATCGCCGTTGCAGGCCATCCGCTGCATGCGATGACCGTCCACTTTCCGATAGCCCTCGTGATCACCACGCTCGCCTGCGATCTCCTCTTCTGGTGGTCGGCGGATACATTCTGGGTTCGCGCTGGTATCTGGGCATCGGGCGGCGCCTTTTTCAGCGGCGTGGTTGCCGGCGTCATCGGCACGGCCGAACTGCTTCTGGTGTCCGGAATTCGCGCGAGGGTCGCAAGCTGGGCACACGGTGTCGCCGCAATAGCGCTCATTTCCGTTGCAGGAGCCAATTGGGGCGGAAGGACATTCGGTATGATCGACATTCTGCCGCACGGGCTTGGCTTGTCCCTTCTTGCGTCGGGCCTCACGGCGCTTGCCGGCTGGCACGGGGGAAAACTGATTTTCGATCACGGCATCGGCCTCATGGTATCTCCCAAGGAATGAGAGGATCGAGGATGCGTTTGAGCGCACCTGGCTCATGGAGCCAGCCGGGCAACAGCGCGGGTATCTCCGGTTTTGCAAGCGCCAGATAAACGATGCCGATGGCCAGGATGCTGCTGACTGCCGTAACGACAACGAACCGCCACGCCGGATAAACCTCGCCCTCATTGAAGAGGCGGATGATCACGAGACCCGTGAGAACGTGGAGAAGGACGAGGAGCGCAACAAGCACCAGCTTTGCGCTGAACCAGGAAAGATATGTCGATTGGAGAAAGATCAGCGTCGTTCCGGACGCAACGGCGATAAAAGCTGCTGGTGACAGAACCTTGACGTAGGAAAACCGCACGATCTTTTGCAAGCGAAAACGATCTTCAGCTGTTTGGACATGGGCCCGCTGCACATAAAGGCTGGGGAGGCTGACGAGCCCCGCAACCCAGATCGAAATCGCTAAAAAGTGGAGAAATTTTACGAGCGCAATCATTCCGCCTCCGACCACGCTTTCACCCGCAGCATGTGGTGAATGGAGGAGAGAGCGAGGATGAGATATGGAAGCAGTCCCAATGTCCACATGATGAGGCCAGATAATTGCTGATCCTCGAGCGGTGTCATTCCGTAGGATTGTGTGGTCAGGAAATGCTCTGAAAATAGTGGATAAGGCGCAAAGGTAAGGATCGCGGCGAGGAAACCCATCTGCGCCATTGTCGGAAGTGCAAGCGAAATGCGCATCACGGGACCGGCACCAAATAGCATCGTCCACCACAGCCATATGGCGGCTAACAGCAGGGTAAGCTGCATGCTCCAATAGGCAAGCGTGCCCGAAAGCGCGAAGGTATATCCCGGCGGGAGGTGCCACGCCCAGTACGCGATCGTGTGGGCAAGAAACGCCAGCTCAGGAAAACGCGAAAACCAGCTCGGAACAAGGGTTAGACGCCCTTCGAGACTCATAGCCAGCAGCGGTGCAACGACCGCGATCAACAGAAAATGGTGGAAGACCCGCGCTGAGAAGAGAGCGGTCGTGAGGGCGCAGAGCGGGGACACAAATGCGATTACAACCAGAAAGATGACAGCCGCGCGAGAAAAGAACGGTGTTTGTCGAGCCCGTGGCGCAAACAGCCAAAAGGCACCCAGGGTTATCGTTGCGATCAGAACCGGATCAAGATTCCACGCATAGATCAGACTGGAAAAATCAGGTGCTGGTCCGCAATACGGATCCGACGTCTCGGTCAATGCGCTGGGCCCCCTGTTGCAATACCTTCAGGCAGCTAACTCTGTTTGCGACCATGCGTTCCGGCGGATAATCCCCCTCGGGACAACAATGCGTGATCGCCAATGTGAAGGAACGATAGGGCACGCCCGCGGTTCACCTCCAGCCGGGACCCGAAGGAGGATAAGTCATGCCCGTCGTTACTGGACTTTTTGAACACGAAGAAGGCGCAAGACGCGCAATTCAATATCTGGAGGCAATCGGCGTAGATCGCCGCATCATCAAGGTCGAAACATACGATCACAGGGCCGCAAAAAATGCTGGCCACACGCCCGAAAAGGGCGAGAAAGGCGGCATCGACCACGGCAAGATCGTTCGCGCCGACGTTTCCGAAAAGCATCTGGCAAAAGCATCAGAAGCTTTTATCAATCTGGCTCGAAGAAGATGACGCTCGCTGCGCGGGTTTGAGGATTCGATCGCAGAAATGAATCCCAAGACCGTTGTAAGAGATGGAGGGAACGTCAGATCGAACATCGCAAGCGTTGCGTAGCACGCCCCGCAACGGTACTGTGGGCGCTTCCTCCGACCGCCATTTGGACGCAAAGATCGCGTTGATCTTGGCTTTAACGATGGATATTGGTCCGCATATCCATCGCTTTATTAACCGTCACGCGATAGCGAAATCCTTACCAGCAGCAGAATCCGCCATCCACCAGCAAATCCACGCCGGTCACGAAGCTCGACGCATCTGACAGGAGAAAGATTGCCGGGCCGACCATCTCATCTACCCCTGCCATGCGCTGCATCGGCGTCTGCTCTTCGAAAAGCTTGGTCTGGTGTACCATTTCGGGCCGCGTGTTCATCGGCGTCGCGGTGTAACCCGGCGAGATGGTGTTGACGCGGATGCCCCGCCCTACCCATTCCATCGCCATGGACTTCGACATGTGGATGACGCCAGCCTTGGAGGCGTTGTAGTGGCACTGCATCAGGCCCCTATTGACGATGACGCCGGACATAGACGCGATGTTGACGATCGCACCACGGCCGTTCTTCAGCATGGCGTTGGCTTCGGCCTGGCAGGAGAGGAAGACTCCTTTTAGGTTGATGTCCATCATCGTCTGGAACTGACTTTCTTCCATCTCCTCGGCCGGGTTGGCATTGGCGATGCCAGCCGCGTTGACGGCAAGCGACAGCGCCCCGAGCTCAGCCTCCGTGCGGGCAACCGCATCCGTCAGCGCCTGCTTGCTGGTAACGTCGGCAGCGATCTGAATCGACTTGCGGCCGGCTTTGGCGATGAAATCGGCCGTCTGCGCCAGACCGTCATCGGTGCGACGGTCGAGCAGCGCGACATTGGCGCCCGACTGCGCAAGACCCATGGCGATCCGCTGGCCGATGCCGGAGCCGGCGCCGGTGACGAGGGCCACCTGGCCGGAAAGATCGAACAGCTTCGGTGCATTAAGGGTGATGGTGGACATCTTTATTTCCTTCTTCAGATGGTCGCCAGTTCCATGACCGAGACGTCGTTTGCCTCGTCGCGGTCGAGGATACCAGCCTGGTTTCCCTGCGCGAGCACGAGGATGCGGTTCGATACGCCCAGCACCTCCTCGAGATCGGAACTGACGACGATGACGGCGACGCCGCTTTTCGCCAGACCGACGATGATATCGTAAATGCCCGCGCGTGCGCCGACATCAATTCCGCGCGTCGGTTCGTCCAGCACAACAACGCGGGGATTGCGGGCAAGCCATTTGGCAATAACCACTTTCTGCTGATTGCCGCCCGAAAGATCCGAGGCCGGCTGTTCGCTGCGCCCCTTCACGCCGAACTTGGCGATGGCCTCCTTTGTGAAGGCCCGCTTGACGCGCGGCGTGATCCAGCCGGTGCCGACACGGTCGAGATTGGCATAGATGAGGTTTTCACCGATCTCGTGCTCCACCACCAGACCCTGCAATTTGCGGTCTTCCGGCACCATGACGATACCCTTGGCAATGGCGTCTGCCGGGCTTTTCAGCGCCAGCACCCTGCCGTCCAAGAGAATCTCGCCCGCACTGGTCGGATCGGCGCCGGAAATGGCGCGCACCAGCTCGGTGCGACCGGCACCGATCAGACCGGCGATACCAAGGATTTCGCCGGCGCGAACGCCGAAACTGATGTCGCGGAAGGCGTTGGTCGCGCCGGTCAGCCCCTTGACCTCCAGCACCACCTTGTCCTGCGGTTCCGGCAACGCCGGGAACAGGCGCTCCAGCGAGCGGCCGACCATGCTTTCGACGATGGTGCGCACCGGCGTCGCGCTATCGGCAAACTCATGCACCCGCTCGCCATCGCGTAAAACGACGATGCGGTCGGTGATCTGTTTGATCTCTTCCATTCGATGGGAAATATAGATGATGCCCACACCCTCGGCGCGCAGCTTGCGCACCTGCTCGAACAGCGCCTGCGTTTCGGCGCCGCCAAGTGCCGCCGTCGGCTCGTCGAGGATCAGAAGTTTGGCGTCCAGCGCCAGCGCCTTGGCGATCTCGATCAGCTGCTGATTGGCGGTCGAAAGACCCGCCACCTTGCGGGTTGCGGGAATGTGGAGGTTGAGGCGCGCCAGTTGCTGTTGGGCTCTGCGCACCATTTCAGCCCGGTCAACGATGCCGTTCTTCATCGGCCAGCGGCCGATGAACACATTCTCGGCTATGGAAAGCTCGGGAAGAAGCTTCAGCTCTTGGTGGATCAGAACGACGCCCTTGTCGATCGCCGCACGCGGCGACGACGGCGCATAGGGTTCACCGAGCCATGTCATCGTGCCCTCGGACGGTTCGCGCGAACCGGCGATGATGCCTGAAAGCGTCGACTTACCCGCACCGTTTTCACCCAGCAGGGCCACAACTTCGCCGGAATAAACGTCGAGATCAACGTTTTTCAGGACTTCAAGCGGACCGTAACGTTTGCTGATGCCACGGAGCGAAAGAACCGGCTCGCGCATGACGGGACCTCCCAGTACATGATCGCGGCGAAGATACACCGCAACCTTGTGTCCAAATTGCATAAAGACAAACCAATGAGATCCCCGCGCATCCCATCGGACGCGCGGGGCGGATGCATCAGGGATGGTTGGCGATGAAGCCTTCGACATTTTCCTTGGTGGTCAGCGTCGCATCGGAAAGCTGCACAGCCGGAACCTTTTCGCCGCCGACGATCTTGACAGCCATCTCGACAGCGGTGCGGCCCATCTTCTGGGTCTGCTGCGTCGCAGTCACGTCGAAGACGCCGTTCTTCAGCGCCTCAAGCGCCGCCGTATCACCATCGAAGCCGCCAACGACGATCTTCTGAGAGGGATTGGCAACCTTGATCGCCTGCGCCGCGCCAAGCGCCAGACCGTCGGCCTGGGCGAAGACGATGGAGACATCGGGATTGGCCTGCAGCATGTTCTGCATGATCTGGAAGCCTTCATCCTGGCTCCACATGTTGGACCACTGTTCGGCAACGATCTTCACGCCGGAATTGGCCTTCACCGATTCCATGCAGCCCTTGGTACGATCGACTTCCGGCGTCGTGCCCTTCTGGCCGTGGATGATGACCATCTTGCCCGAGCCGCCTGCCTGCTTGATGATGTAATCGCAAACCGCCTTGGCGGAAGCGACGGAATCGGTGGCAAGGAACGTATCGCCCGGCGCGCCATCGGCATTGCGGTCGATGTTGATGACCGGCACGCCGGCGGCCTTGGCAAGCTTCACCGGAACAGTCGCGGCGGCGGCACCGGCCGGGATGTAGATCAGTGCATCGATGTTCTGTGTCAACAGATCCTGGATCTGGTTGACCTGCGTCGGGCCGTCACCCTTGGCGTCGACGGTCACGACTGCAATGCCGCGCGTCTTGGCTTCGGCTTCGACGGCCTGCTTGATCTGGTTGAAGAAGTTCGCCTGCAGATTGGCGACGGCAAGACCGATCTTCTTGACTTCAGCGGCGTTGGCCTGGCCGAGCGACATGGCGAGAAGGGCGGCGGATGTGAGCAGAATGCGTGAAAATTTCATGATTATTCCTCCATTTGTTGATTGTTGACCTTCGGGCAGATCAAACCTCCTCCCCTCGGGCCGTTTTTCACGCCTCCCTTGCCGGGAGGGTCGTTTATTGCGCGGACGGCCCAGCGCCATCCGCAGGCAAATTCAGCTTCTGCGGCGGCGCAATGTTTCAGCGCCCACGGCCAGCACGATGACCACGCCGATGATGACCTGCTGGAGAAAAGGAGACACGTTGAGCAGATTGAGGCCGTTGCGCAGCACGCCGATGATCAGCACGCCGATCAGTGTGCCGCCAATACCGCCCGCACCGCCCGAGAGTGAGGTTCCACCGATGACGACGGCCGCAATCGTGTCCAGCTCGTAACCGAAGCCGCTCGAGGGCTGAACCGAGTCGAGGCGCGCCGCAAGAACGATGCCGGCGAGACCGGCAAGAACCGCGCAGGCGACATAAACGCAGATCGTCACCAGCGGCACGTTGATACCGGCAAGACGGGCCACTTCCGGATTACCGCCAACCGCATAGACGGTCCGGCCTTCGGAGCGGAAACGCAGGAACAGCCAGGAGACGAGAACGACCACCAGCATCAACAGCACGGTCGCTGTCAGCACGCCGAAATGGCGGTCGATTGCCAACATCATGAACCAGTCAGGGAAACCGACGATCTGTTGACCATCGGTGATCATGTTGGAGAGACCGCGCGCCACCGACATCATTGCCAGCGTGGCGATGAAAGCGGGGACACGGAAGGCGGTGACGAGAATTCCCACAACGAGGCCGCAGGCGGCAGAGGCAATCAACGCCAGGACGATGGCCATGCCCATCGGCAGGCCCGCGACATTGGCGGTCCAGCCCATAATCATCATCGACAGCGCCAAAACCGAGCCGACAGACAGATCGATGCCGCCAAGCAGGATCACGAAGGTCATGCCGACGGCCATGATGCCGAGAACGGTGATCTGGTCGAGAATGTTGAGACCGTTTCGAAGCGAAAGAAAGTTTTCGCTGGCAAAGGTCAGAAACACGCAAAGCAGCAGCAGGCCCAAAAGAGGTCCGGTCGCGCCGCTCAGCCAGGCAAGCGGGCTTCTGGCGTGCGTGACCCCCTCATTGCGTTCAATCGCGGACATGGCTCCTCCCGGTGACTGTCTTGCATTTTTTAAACCGATTAGAATAATTATTCATCGTCGGTGAAACATGCATAAGCCAGTTTCGAGAAGCTTGTCAATAGGGCGTCAATGATGAGGCCTACCGTGAACAGGGACAGGAGACTTCAACCAGCCGCCTCTCTCCTCTTTCCTGTGCTCGTCACAGGAATCGGGTCGACGCGCGTCTGCGCGGCGGGAAGAGCCCTTTCAACCCAAGGACTTGGCTGACTGGATTTCTGCGACAAGCAAAGGAATGAGGGCTACGGAGATGCTCTTCACCGTGAATGCGAATGTAGCGGCAGAAATAACCAGCACGTTTTGTAACAAGAGAACCCACAATTCCGGCTTGACAGAAACACTATCTCTGCAATTATATAAATAGCTGTATAAATATTCACACGCATGTTTTGAAGAGGATTCCATGCAGTCCCAGGAGCTAGAGCGCATTGCGCGCCAGATTCGCCTTCGCGACGTACAGGCTGTTTTCGAAGCGGGTGCGGGCCATGTCGGCGGCGAAATGTCCGCCATCGACATCATGACGGCCCTTTATTTCCGCGTCCTGCGCATCTGGCCGGATGATCCGAAGAACCCTGCCCGCGACCGTTTCGTGCTTTCCAAGGGCCATACGGCCTGCGCGCTTTATGTGACGCTCGCCAAGCGCGGCTTCATCCCGGAAGAGGAAATCTCGACTTTCCTGCAGCCGAATTCGCGCCTTAACGGCCATCCGAACTGTAACAAGGTGCCGGGTGTGGAAACAAATACCGGCCCGCTCGGTCACGGACTGCCTGTTGCCGTCGGCATGGCCAAGGCGGCCAAGCTTTCCGGCGCGGATTACCATACATATGTCATGACCGGCGACGGCGAGATGCAGGAAGGCTCCAACTGGGAAGCCATCATGTCGGCTGCGCAATTCGGCCTCAACAATCTGACGCTGATCGTCGATCACAACCGCTTCCAGCAGGGTGCGGCGCTTTCGGAAACCAACGATATCGCGCCGCTTCGCCCGAAGCTCGAGGCTTTCGGCTGGGAAGTCAGCGAAATCAACGGCAACGCCATGGCGGAAGTCGTGCCGGCGCTGGAACATCGCGGCGACCGCCCGCATTGCATCGTCGCCCACACCAACAAGGGTCACGGCATTTCCTTCATGCAGGACCGCGTCGACTGGCACCATAAGGTTCCGAGCAGGGAACAATATGAAATCGCCGTCAAAGAACTTTCGGAGACATTGTAATGAACGCGCCCGTAACCGCCGCCAAGCTTTATGACTGCCGCGACGCTTTCGCCGAGACACTGGAAGCGCTGGCCGCCGGCAATGACAGGGTCGTCGCCGTCTGCAACGATTCCGTCGGCTCCTCGAAGCTCGGCGGCTTCAAGTCGAAATTCCCCGAGCGCCTCGTCAATGTTGGCATCGCCGAGCAAAACATGGTTGGCGTCGGCGCGGGTCTTGCCAATGGCGGTCAGCTGCCTTTCGTCTGTGGAGCATCCTGTTTCTTGACCGGCCGCGCGCTGGAACAGATCAAGGCAGACCTTGCCTATTCCAACGCCAATGTAAAGCTGATCGGCATTTCCTCGGGCATGGCCTATGGCGAACTCGGCCCGACGCATCACTCCATCGAGGATTTCGCCTGGACCCGCGTTCTGCCCAACCTTCCGGTCATCGCCCCCTGCGACCGCATCGAAACGGCCGCCGCCGTCAAATGGGCGGCAGACTATGCCGGCCCCTGCTTCCTGCGCCTGTCGCGCGTCGGCGTGCCTGATCTGCTGCCGGAAGGCCACGTCTTCGAACTCGGCCGCGCCAACCTGCTGCGCGAAGGTTCCGACCTGACGCTGATTGCCAACGGCACGCTGACGCACCGCATCGTCAAGGCCGCTGATATTCTCGCTGGCCGGGGCATTAAGGCACGCGTGCTGAACATGGCAACCGTGCGTCCTATCGATGAGGCAGCGATCGTCTCCGCCGCGAAGGAAACCGGTGCGATTTTGACGGCCGAGGAACATTCGATCTTCGGTGGTCTCGGCTCAGCGGTTGCCGAAGTCGTGGTCGATCAGGCGCCGGTGCCGATGAAGCGTCTGGGCGTTCCCGGCGTCTTCGCCCACACGGGTTCGGCCGAATGGCTGCTCGATGAGTTTGGGATGGCGCCTGCGGCCATTGCGGATGCTGCCGTAGCGCTGATCAAGAGAAAATAAGGTCTCCTCCCAGGGTCGTCGCGTGTCTTCGGATAGGCGGCGACTTCTTTTAGTACATACGCAGCTTCTTAAACAAAGAACACCGTGTGAAAATGACCGCCGCAGACGAGAGAACACAGTGATGCGCGCTATTCTGTCCATCGATCAGGGCACGACCAATTCCAAGGCCATTCTTGTTTCGGAAACCGGCGAGCTTCTTGCGCGTGGATCGTCGCCGGTCGGCATCACCTATCCGCAGCCCGGCTGGGTAGAGCAGGATCCGAACCGCATCTGGGCATCTGTCCGCGAAGCGATCTCTGCCTGCCTTGGTGCTGCACCCTCTACCACCGACGTGGCGGCTATCTCAATTTCCAACCAGCGCGAATCCGTGACCATATGGGATGGCGAGACCGGCCAACCGCTTGGTCCAGTCTTGAGCTGGCAATGCCGCCGAACGGCGCAGGACTGCGCCGAACTCATCGAAAAGGGCCATTCAGAGCGCGTCATGGCGCTGACTGGCCTACCGATCGATCCGATGTTTCCCGGCGCGAAAATGCGCTGGCTTCTTGAGCGTGCGCCAAAGGGACGCAAGCTTCGCCTCGGCACCATCGATAGTTGGCTCATCCATTGCCTGACGGGCGGCAAGGTCCATGCCTGTGACGCCTCCAATGCCGCCCGAAGCCAGGTACTCGATCTCAACCGGCAAGTCTGGAGCGAAGAGCTTTGCAACCTGTTCGGCATCGATATCAACACCCTGCCGGACCTGCGCGACAGCAGCGGCGATTTTGGCGTGAGTTTAGGCGTTCCCGGCATCAAGGATGGCACCCCCATCCTTGCAGCCATCGGCGACAGCCATGCCGCCCTCTTCGGCCACGGGGCGTTCAATCCCGGCGACGGCAAAGTGACCTTCGGCACCGGCTCATCTGTGATGACCACCCTGCCGCATTTCATTGCACCTGAACGTGGCATCACGACCACCGTTGCATGGCGGCTGGGCGGCAAACCGACCTTCGCTTTCGAAGGCAATATTCTCGTTTCGGCAGCTTCCCTGCCGTGGATGACGGAGATTCTCGGATTGCCGGATGTCGCTGCGCTGGTGGAACTTGCCGCAACAGCAGAGGCAAACGGCCCCGGCTTCGTGCCCGCCTTCGTCGGCCTTGGCGCGCCCTATTGGGATACAAACGCCCGTGCGCTGTTCTCGCAGATCAATTTCAGCACCACCCGCGCCCAGATGGCCCGCGCCGTCACCGACTCCATTGCCTTTCAGGTCCATGATGTCTTTGCGGCCATGCGCGCGCAGTCGCCTTCCGGCTTCGGGCGGCTGTTTGTGGATGGCGGGCCGAGCCAGAACCGTTTCCTGATGCAATGCGTCGCCGACATGCTGGAACACCCCGTCATCCAACGCGACGCGCCGGAAGCCTCGGCGCTGGGTGCCGCCTATCTCGCCGGCCTCGCCCTGGGTGTCTGGAGCGATATCGATTCCGTTGCGGCGTTGAACAACAACGGCAACACCATCGCGCCGTCCGCCAGCGAAAACAGCCAGCGGCTCAGCGTCTGGCGCGACGCGATTGCCCGCTCGACCTTGCCTGTAACCTCGAGTAATGGTGAATAAAAATTCACCCTGGAGGGCTCATGGGCAGACTAAACGAACTTCGAATGATTTCCCGTGTGGCGCAGATGTATTTCAGCGAGCACAAGAGGCAGGCTGAAATCGCGCAGCATCTCAACCTGTCGCAGGCCACCGTGTCGCGTATGCTGAAGCGTGCGGAGGCGGAAGGCATCGTCCGCACGAGCATCATTCCGCCCCCCGGCACCTATAGCGATCTGGAAGCGCAGCTGCGCGAACGTTTCGACCTGCCGGAAGCCATCGTTGTCGATTGCAGCGAGGATCGCGACGGCGCGATCATGGCCCGCATCGGCGAGGCAGCGGCGCATTTCCTCGAGGTGACGCTGTCGCAGAACGAGATCATCGGTGTTTCCAGCTGGAGCCAGACGATCTTCAAGATGGTGGAAAACATCCATCCGCTGAAAGGAGCCAAGGCGCGCTACATCGTCCAGACACTAGGCGGCATGGGCGATCCCTCCGTGCAGACGCACGCGACCCAGATCACCACGCGTCTCGCGCGGCTGACTGAGGCGGAACCAAAACTGTTGCCAGTACCCGGCGTCGCCACATCCCGCGAGGCGAAGCTTTTGATGCTCGCCGATCCCTTCGTGCGCGAAACCATCGATCTCTTCGGGTCGATCACCCTCGCCGTCGTCGGCATCGGTGCGGTCGAGCCGTCGGAGCTTCTCGCCCGTTCGGGGAACATCTTTTCCGCCAAGGAACTCGCCGATCTCGCGCAGGCGGGTGCGGTGGGCGACATCTCGCTGCGCTTCTTCGACAAGGACGGCAAACCGGTGAAGACGCCGCTCGACGACCGGGTCATCGGCCTGCCGCTGGAAAACCTCTCCAATGTCGACCGCGTCATTGCGCTGGCCGGCGGTTCAAAAAAGACCGAGGCGATTGCCGGTGCGCTCAGAACCGGTGTGATCGACGTCCTCGTCACCGACAAATTCACCGCCGAACGATTGGTCGGCCAGGAAACATAGCCAAAATCCGATAAAGGAGGAGACATGAGGCGCTTTGAAGGTCAATCCGTATTCGTGACCGGCGGCAACAAGGGCATCGGTTACGGCATAGCCCGCCGTTTTGCCGAGGAAGGCGCGAAAGTCGCCATCGCCGCTGTCGACCGGGACACGCAGGATGCCGCGAAAAAACTCGCGGACGAAACCGGCGCCTTGACCCATGGCGTCATCCTCGACGTGCGCGACGCCGCAGCCGTGCGCGACGCCTATGGTGCCGCAGAAGAGGCGATCGGCCCCCTTTCCGTCTCGGTCCAGAATGCCGGCGTCATCACGATTTCAAAGATCGAAGACCTGACGCAGGAACAGTGGGATTTTAATCTTGATGTGAACACCAAAGGCGCGTTCCTCTGCTGCCAGGAGGCGATCCGCCGCTTCCGCGCCAGCGGCACAAAAGGCCGCCTCGTCAACACCGCGTCCGGTCAAGCACGTCAGGGCTTCATCTATACCCCGCATTACGCCGCCTCGAAGTTTGGCGTCGTCGGCCTGACGCAAAGCCTTGCCAAGGAGTTGGCGCCGGAAGGTATCACCGTCAACGCTATTTGCCCCGGCATCATTCACACCGAGATGTGGGACTATAACGATCGCGTCTGGGGTCAAATGCTCGGCGATTACAAGCCAGGCGAACTCATGGCTGAATGGGTTCGCAACATCCCTATGCGCCGTGCGGGGACGCCTGCCGAGGTGGCCGCCCTTGTGGCGTTTTTGGCCTCCAACGACGCCGCCTATATCACCGGCCAGACGATCAACGTTGATGGCGGCTTGATCATGTCTTAGGGCCCGGTGCCACCCAAAAGCCCGGATCCCGCAAATAGCAGTGTTTTGAGCGGGAGCGGGCTTTAACGTCGCTGCGTACAGCGGGCCTTTTCGAGACCCTATCGCTCAGCTTCACTCCGTCGCATCATCAGCAAGCTTGGACATCTCGGTTTCAATCACGCAGATCACACCGCTTTTTTCATAAGAGAATTTGGTTTGTCCTTTCAGTTCAGCTGCCAGCAACCTTTCGACCAGCGTTGATCCGAAACCTTTGCGCGCGGGGGGCATCACCTCCGGTCCTCCGCGCTCTTCCCATATTATCGTCAGTCGATCGTCTCCAACCCGCTCGAACTTCCACGAGATCGATACCTGACCTCCCAGGACGGACAGCGCACCATATTTGGCTGCATTCGTCGCCAGCTCGTGAAGCGCAAGCGAAAGTGATACAACTGCCTTCGGTGGCAGAAAGACGATTGGGCCGGAAACCGCGAAGGCGTCGGCGGGATATGGGGACAGGGCCTGCTGTACGATCGCTCTTAAATCTGCTTGCTGCCAATCGGCATGAACCAGAAGGTCCTGCGCTCTGCTGAGCGAGCTCAACCTGTTCGTAAATGCTTCCACATCTTCGTGGTTTGCCTTGTCCCGGCCAATCGTCTGTCTTGCAATCGCAATCACCGTAGCAAGGATGTTTTTGACGCGATGATGGAGTTCGTTGACGAGGATTGATCTCAGCCGCTCAGCATCCTTGCGGGCCGTGATATCCTGTGCGGTCTTAGAGGCCCCAATTACATTTCCGTTCGCATCGCAGATAGGCGACACGCTGAGAAGAACCTCCACAAGTTGACCGTCCTTGCGCTGGCGCTGCGTTTCGTAAGGTTCTACGATCCGTCCCGCCTTTATCTGCGTGAGGATCGACGGCTCTTCGTCTCGCCGCTCATCCGGTACCAGCATGAGGATCGTCTGGCCGACCGCCTCTTCCTCGGAGTATCCGTAGAGCTTCTCCGCGGCTGCGTTCCAGCTAGTGATCTTCATGTCGAGGTCAATACCCAGGATTGCGTCGTTGGAAGACGCGATCATCGACGCGAGATGCCTTTCAATGTCCTGAGCACGTCGTCGCTCGCCGATATCGATGGATATCGCAACGGCCTGCGACATGTTTCCCTTGTCGTCCCGGATCGCCGAAACCGCGTTCGAAACCCAAACGAGACTGCCATCGCCACGCACGTAGCGTTTTTCAATCTCGAAACTTTCGCCGGTCTCGACCAAATGCCTGAAGAGGCGCTGGTTCTCGGGCAGGTCATCGGCAAATGTTAAGTCCTGCATTCGCATGCCGACCAGTTCATCCCGGGTTCTCCCCACGATCCGACAGAAGTGGTCGTTTACGCTGATCAACGTTCCGCTGAGGTCGCCGAGCGCTATGCCCGCGGCCGACTGCGCGAATATGGCTCTCAGACGCTCCTCGCTCTCACGCAAATCGGCATCTGCCTTCACGCGCTCGGTCGTTTCGTTGACGATGCAGAACACGCCCCGCACGACACCGCTCTCATCCGCCACCGGAGAGTAGGAGATGTCGAAATAGACGGTCTCGGGGTAACCATGTCTCTCGATATAAAAGGGCCTGTCCTTGGCAGCAACAGTTTCACCATTCTCAAGAACGCGCTTCAAAAGCGGCTCGAGATCGTCCCAAAGCTCGCTCCAGTATTCCCGGGCCGGTCTGCCCAGGGCGTGAGGATGCTTGTAACCTATCGTTGGCGCGTACACGTCGTTATAGAGCGCCACAAACTCGCTTCCCCAGAACAAAACGATCTGCGCCTGGGATGGAAGCATGATGTTCACGGCGGAATGTAGAGATGCGGGCCATTCGGATCTTGGCCCAAGCGGACTCGACGCCCAGTCCACCATGTTCAGGAGGTCGGCTACGGGAGATGCGATTGCGCGATCGTTCACCTTGTCCAGGACAACAGTCTCCACCATGGATTCGACAGAATGAAACTTTTATCGAAGTTTGGGCCGTGGACAAGCCGAAACACCGCTGTGCGCGGCGTAGCGTCTCAGGAGGGGGGCGTTGATGTTCGGCAGTCTTGAGAAAAGTATTCTAACGAGGATCGATTTTTTGCTTTTCTTTATCGTGCGAAAGGACGAACCCCTCCCTATATGCATCGACAATCGCAATCCTCTAAAGGAACTCGGACATGGGCTGGACCAAAATTATCGCAACGGCGGCAGCACTTCAGGCGCTTGCTTTTTCGCCGTCGATGGCAGGAGAGAACCTCGATCAAATCAAGTCGGCCGGTGTTATCAAGATCGGTACGGAAGGCACCTACGCGCCCTTTACCTTTCATGATGGTTCCAACAAGCTTGTGGGCTTCGACGTCGAAATCGGCGAGGCCGTCGCGAAGAAGCTTGGGGTGAAAGCCGAATTCATCGAAGGAAAATGGGACGGACTGATCGCAGGTCTCGATGCAAAGCGTTACGACGCAGTCATTAACCAGGTCGGAATCACCGAGGCACGCAAGCAGAAATACGCTTTCTCCGAGCCCTATATTGCCTCGAAGGCCGTTCTGATCGTTCGCGAGGGCAACACAGACATCAAGGGCTTCGAAGATCTGAAGGCGAAGAAGTCCGCACAGTCGCTGACGAGCAACTTCGGCAAGCTTGCCGAGGCGGCCGGCGCTGAGCTTGTTGGGACCGACGGGTTCGACCAGTCGATCCAGCTGGTGCTTACACGGCGTGCAGACGCAACCGTGAATGACAGCCTGTCTTTCCTGGACTTCAAGAAGCATCAGCCTGATGCTCCCGTGAAGATTGTCGCCGAAAAGCCGGATGCCGATTATTCGGGCATTATCGTCCGCAAGGGCGACGACGATCTCGTCGCCTCCATCAACAAGGCGCTCACTGAGATAAAGGCAGACGGCACCTACAAGACGATTTCAGACAAGTATTTTGGACAGGACGTGTCCAAATAAACCTGTCATCCTGCGGTAACCCGCGCAAGCCAAGTCCAATCGGTCGTCCGGCGTCTACGTCGGGCGGCTTTGTTTTAGAGGTGTGCATTGCCCCACTGGCTCCAGTTGATGTTGGATTCGCTTCCCACCCTGTTGTGGGCGGGCATCCGATTCACCATCCCGCTCACGCTGCTTTCATTTGCGCTTGGCCTGACCCTGGGTTTGTTGACTGCCGTTGCAAGATTATTCGGTCCTGCCCCGATTTCGGCGCTCGCGCGGTTTTACGTGTGGATCATCCGAGGCACGCCGCTTCTGGTGCAACTTTTCGTCATATTTTACGGACTCCCGAGCATCGGCGTGCTTCTTGACGCCTTTCCGGCGGCCCTGATCGGCTTCACCCTCAATGTTGGCGCCTATACGTCCGAGATCATCCGCGCGGCGATCACGTCGGTTCCCAAGGGCCAATGGGAGGCGGCCTATTCCACCGGAATGAACTGGCAACAGGCGATGCGCCGGACCATCCTGCCGCAAGCCGCAAGGGTATCGGTACCGCCGCTGTCGAATACCTTTATTTCACTCGTGAAGGATACGTCGCTTGCAGCGGCGATCACGGTTCCGGAGTTGTTTCAGGCAGCGCAACGCATTGTCGCGACCACCTACGAGCCGCTCATTCTCTATATTCAGGCCGCGCTGATGTATCTGGTGCTGAGTTCCGTGCTATCGGCGCTGCAATCACGGCTGGAGGTGAGGTTCTCACGCTATGGTGGGCAGATGGAGTCCAGCCGATGATCGAACTTCGCAATATCGAAAAACGTTTCGGGGAAGCGATTATTCTCAATGCCGTCTCCCTGACGTTCCCCGAAGGAAGCGTCACCGCCCTTGTCGGTCCCTCAGGGGGTGGCAAGAGCACGCTGCTGCGCTGCATTAACCTGCTCGAGCAACCCACGTCCGGTTCTGTCAGGGTTGGCTCCGACACCGTGGAGTTTCACCCGGGGCGCAAAGCCCGTTGGCAGGACATTCAGAAAATCCGCAGACAAACCGGTATGGTCTTCCAGAACTTTCAGCTGTTTCCCCACAGAACGGCGATTGAGAACGTCATGGAAGGTCTTCTTGTCGTCCAGAGATGGACGAAAGAGAAAGCTGCAGCACGCGCGATGGAGTTGCTGCAAAAGGTCGGAATGGCGCACAAGGCAGATGCCTGGCCGGCCAATCTTTCCGGCGGTCAACAACAGCGTATCGCGATTGCAAGGGCGCTCGCGCCCTCGCCTCAAGTACTGCTCTGCGACGAGCCGACATCCGCACTCGATCCGGAGCTGGCTGCAGAGGTCGTTGATGTCCTCGGTCAACTGGCAAGGGAAGGCACGACGATGGTGATGGCGACACACGATCTCAGGCTGGCTTCGCAGGTTTCGAACCAGGTCGTGTTCCTTGAGGCCGGCAAGGTCGTCGAAACGGGCGAGCCTGAAACTATCTTCCGTTCACCCCGCAATGAGCGCACACGACAGTTCGTTTCATCGATCAGTGCTGCTCAAGCGCTTTGATCTTTAGGCCACCCAATCAGCCCTGGAATTGATGATGCCAACTCTAATGGGCAAGCACCGAACCGCTGAGAAGACGTCGCGCCTCTACTGAGATAGCGCGATGTCGGATCACTGGAAGACATCGTCTTCCTATCATTATTCTTTCGCCGATACGGTGCGGGCGGCGAGATCGATTGTATCGGCGATGACTGCTGGCTGCGTCATGAACAAGGCGTGGCTTGCCGACACTTTGGTGATCTTGGCCTTGATGCGCTCTGCCATATGGATCAACATCGCCTGGTCGAAAGCCTTGTCTTCGGTGGCAATAACGGCCCAGCTGGGGCGGGTACGCCAGGCGGCATTTTCCAGTTTTGTGCCAAATGCGGACATATTGATCGGGACCTGCGCATCCCGCATGAAAGCAACATCTTCGTCACTGACATCGTGTGCGAAGCCTGCCTTGAATTTATCAGGACTGACATAGCCGAACCCGTCTTTCGTGGTTTCGATGACAAACTCCGATGCAGGGGCAAATCCATCATATTGCTGGGCCGTCGTCTCGCCGGCATCCGGAGACAGGGCAGAGACATAAACGAGGCCTTTGACCTTCTCATCGATGCCTGCTTCCGTGATCACGGTGCCGCCCCAGGAATGCCCAACCAGAATGACCGGACCATCCTGCCTTTCGAGCGCGCGCTTTGTGGCGGCAACATCATCGGCAAGCGACGTCAGCGGATTTTGCACAACCGTAACGCGGTAACCGCGTTTCGTGAGATTGTCATAGACCCCCTTCCAGCCCGAACCATCTGCAAAGGCGCCATGGACAAGCACGACGTTTCGCACTGACTGATCTTTCGAAACGGTGTTGTCGGCGGCGTTCGCAGACATTGTTGCGGTTAATGTGAAAGCAGCTGCGATTGCCGAGATGGCGGAGACTGTTTTTCTGGTCATGGCTCTTTCCTCATATTCTGCGATAAATGTTATTGCGATAATTGTTTACTGACAGCGGAAAGATCATTCGTCAACAGGATTCTTATCGCGATATTGGTTTTTGCGGTAACATGGATTATATGAGAGTCTTCAGGAGTTGAAGATGACCGAACCACGCAACGATCCTCCGCCGCTGCAAGACCAACTTTGCTACGCGATCTATACCGCCGGCATCGCCATCCAGCGGGCTTATAAGCCCCTCCTCGATGAACTTGGGCTTACCTATCCGCAATATCTCGTCCTCAACGTTCTCTGGGCAGAAGACAAGCAAAGCGTCGTGTCCATCGCGGACCAGCTTGCTCTTGAATCCAGTACGCTGACGCCACTGTTAAAGCGTCTCGAAGTTGCGGGGCATGTGCGTCGGGAACGCAACCTGAGCAACGAACGTGAAGTTTTGGTAACGTTGACGGATCAGGGACGCGCCATGCAGCACAAAGCGGGTTGCCTCAGCGACGCTCTGCTTGCAGCGTCAACCCAAACGCCTCCCGAACTCGCGGCCCTGAACAAGGACGTGCGACATCTGCGGGATGCGATTTATTCACAGATCGGCGGATGGGCGCCACCCGCCTGATCTGCAACGGATCTAACCCATCAGGCGGTCGGAACGGTGCCGCCGTCGATGACGTGCTCCGTCCCGGTAATCGACGACGCTCGGTCTGACGCAAGGAAGGCGATCAGGTCGGCAACTTCTTCCGGCTTGGCTGGCCGGCCCAGCGGTATGCCGCCCAGTGACTCCATGATAGCCTGCACCGCTTCGTCGTAACTGATGCCGGCCTCCTCGGCTATACGGAGGGCAAGACCGTTGGTGCCCGGATCGGCGATCCAGCCGGGAGAAACCCGCACGACCCGCACTCCCTTGGGAGAGACCTCCTTGGAGAGGCTCTTGCTGTATGTATTGAGAGCACCCTTCGCCGAGGCGTAGCCCGTTGTCGCCTGGTGCAGCGGGAGGATCCGCTGGATCGACGTCACGTGAATGACGACCCCGCTTCCCTGCGCGATCATGCCGGGAAGGAGAGCGCGATCAAGCCGAACAGCCGGAAAGAAATTGAGGTTGAACTCCTTTTCCCACTCTTCGTCGGTCAGCGTGGCAAAGCCGCCAGAAGGGGCAGAAGACCCACCCAGCACGTTTACAAGGATATCCAGCCCGCCAAGCTCCTCATGGACAGCGTTTACCACTGTCCGGACGCCATCCACGGTGGTGAGGTCTGCTTCAACGAACGCCGCGCCGGAGAAGTTCAACGGCTTCTTGCGCGCGGTGGTGAGCACCCGGGCGCCGAGCGCCTTGAACAACGAGACCGTTGCCGCACCGGCACCCGAAGTACCACCGGTGATGAGAGCACGACGACCCTCAAGAGTAAGAAAGCTGGTCATATGGTGATCTCCAGTTCAGCAACCTTGTCGCCAGAGAGCACGAAGATGAAACGCAGGTCGATGGGACTGCCGGGAAAGTCGCCGGCCGTGTGCGCCGTTACCTGGGTTTTGCCGTTTTCAGTGGTGATCAAAAACGGCTCAACCGTGTAGCTATACTGCTGGGCCTCATCAGCCATCCAGTCGTGGATTGCCTTCCTTCCCTTGTGGGTCTTGCCCTTATCCTTCACCACACCGTCTTCTGTGAAAGTGGCTGCGATGGCTTCCGCACTGCCAGTTCGGTCCGCTTCGAAATAGGCTTCGATACCCTTTGGTAATTTGACCGTCATTTTATCCTCATCTTGTTTCAGCCGCTGTGGCGTGAAGCGACCGTAACCGTCGCATGTCCCAAAGGTAGATCAGGACAATTGACGCGATAAGCGGGACTAATTAGGATGAGGCGTTGCGAAAAGAGGGATAATGACCCGGTCCGTTCTCGTGGACATCGATGCCGTGCTTGCCATAGCGCGCCTTGGTTCGTTTCGGGGCGCAGCGCTGGAGCTCGGAATGTCGACGACAGCGCTCAGCAATGCCATTGCAAAGCTGGAGCAACGGCTTGGCATTCGCCTTTTCAACCGTACGACGCGAAGCGTATCCCTCACCGATGCAGGGCGAGCTTTTGTCGAGCGTGTTGGTCCGGCCATGATCGATATTCACGATGCGATGACTGCGGCTCAATCGCTTCAGGAAATCCCGACGGGCACGTTGCGGATCAACGCATTCGCCTCGGCAGCACGGGAGGTCATGGCCCCGCTCATCATCTCGTTTTTGCAGCGTTATCCCCAGGTGCATATCGATCTGGTAACAGAAGGCCGGCTGGTCGACATCGTAGCGGGCGGCTTCGATCTCGGTCTAAGGCCGGCGGATTTGGTTCCGAGCGACATGATCGCCATCCCGCTTGGCCTCAAGCGCAGCAATGCCGTGGTGGCTTCACCGGCATTTCTAAGCACGCATGGCCGACCGACGGTGCCGAACGACCTTTATCGCTTCAGGTGCATCCGCGCCCGGCTCCCAAACCAGGCCCTGTTTCGGTGGAAGTTTGAGAAAGATGGAAACCAGGTCCAGATCGATGTGAAGGGTTCGATAACGCTCGATGAACCGAGCTTGGTCAGAATAGCCGCGCAGAACGGTGTCGGTATCGGCTATGTGATGGAGCCGGATGTTCGTGATGACATTGCAGCCGGCAGGCTGGTGCGCGTTCTTGAGGACTGGACGCCCCCTTTGGCTCCGCTGGCCTTGTATTATCCCGGCAGGAAGAATCCCCCCGCGGCCTTCACGGCGTTCATCAAGGCGGCCCGCAATTTTTCCAACGGCTAGCGGCTGGATCAGCAATCTTGTTTCTGCCCTAGATGCTGAAGACGCCGCCACCCGATCCAGGCGAGAAAAATCCTGACTGCGCTCAGGTTTTTGAAAGGGCGATCCTCTGGTCTTGCACCGCGAAACGGGAGGCGATTGGGCGACGCGAAGCGGTCATGCTGTTCGGGATCAAGCACTGTAGGCCGCCCTATTTCCGCTTGTGCGCCGAAGGCACGACCGGTCGCGGCTCGGACATCTGGTCGCTTTGACCGCCTGCCGACACAATCGTCGGCAGACTACTGGTCAGTCAACCGCTGACCTATTATAGGGTTCCAGTAACCTATCTGCTTTTCGACAGGTTGCGCAGTCTTAAGGGCCACGAACCAAATAGAGCCAAGCCTGACGCCTGCTTAACCTTTCAACCGACAACAAGGTCAGCCATGAATCCAGTATATTACACGTCTGCGATTGCGATAGCGACCGCGGCAGGCGTCGTTCTCCGGCCCTTCCGTTGGCCAGAGGCCATTTGGGCGGTCGCCGGCGCGGTGCTGATCCTTGCGCTCGGCATCCTGACGCCGGCAGAGGTCTGGTCCGGTATTGCCAAGGGTTTTGATGTCTATCTGTTCCTCATCGGCATGATGTTGCTTTCCGAACTCGCCCGTCGCGAAGGCCTGTTCGATTGGGTCGCGGCTATCGCCGTCTCCTACGCAAAAGGATCGCCACGACGTCTGTTCGTCATGATCTATCTCGTCGGCGTGGTTGTGACCGCCCTTCTGTCGAATGATGCCACCGCGGTCGTCCTGACCCCCGCCGTTTACGCCGGCTGCCGCGCCGCGAAAGTGAAGGACCCGCTTCCCTATCTCTACATCTGCGCCTTCATCGCCAATGCCGCGAGTTTCGTGCTGCCGATCTCCAATCCTGCCAACCTCGTTATCTTCGCCGGAGGCGAGATGCCGCCTCTTTCGAGATGGCTGGGCACTTTTCTTGGCCCATCGATCGCCGCAATCGTCGTCACGTTCATCGCCCTGTATTGGAGCCAGCGGCGCGTGCTGGCCAGCGATACTGTCGCTGATAAGGTCGAACGTCCCGTGCTGAGCTTACCGGCCAAACTCGCCGGCGTTGGCCTGCTGGCAACGGCTGCCGTTCTCATCTCCGCCTCGGCAATGCACATTGACCTTGGCCTGCCGACCTTCCTCGCCGGCGCCCTGACCAGCATCGCGGTCCTGGCAATCATGCGACAGAGCCCGATCGAGATCATCAAGGATGTCAGCTGGGCGGTTCTGCCGCTCGTGGCTGGCCTGTTCGTCATCGTCGAAGCCGTCAATCACACAGGTGTGACCAGCCTCATCGCCGAGCATCTCAAGGCAATCAGCGAGCACTCAGAAACCCAGGCTATCGGCATCGGCGGAATCTCCGTCGCCCTATTTTCCAACCTGGTCAACAACCTGCCTGCTGGTCTTTTCGCCGCAAGCGCGGTCCAGGCCGCACAGGTGTCCGACCGCGTCACGGCAGCCGTTCTGATCGGGGTGGATCTCGGCCCAAACCTATCGGTCACCGGGTCGCTTGCAACGATCTTGTGGCTGACAGCACTCAGACGAGAAGGGATTTACGTCAGCGCGCTCGACTTCTTAAAGATCGGCGTCGTCGTCATGACACCGGCCTTGATCGCCTCGCTGCTGGCATTGTGCTTGTGATCGTCGTTTCCGTGTATACATGCCCGCGATGGGTGACTTCGAATCGTCCTGGGCTGCCGGGGGCTGCCGCATTTTCACCGGCAGGCAACTCCGAAAACGATCTCTCTATTCTCCGCAAGGCGTAGACAAGACGGCCAACTGTTTTTGCCCCCACCGCGAGTGCCCGAGCGCACCGCCATTTGTGAACGTGCGGGCGCTCGAGTGTGTTTGTCGTTTTTGAATAAGCGGCACGTTTGTCGAATGACGAAACACGTTTCGAGTTTCGTTTCCGACTGCTCCAGAGACGGGTGGAACGGCCGTGCCCGGCGACAGGGCGTCTGGCTCCCGTTCAGCCCTTGTGGAATTGCGCCCAATGCGGATAGGTGACATAGGCTGTGAGAGCGCCCTCGCCCTGTGTGGCGATCGTGACGGACTGGCCCTTCGGCATGTACACGATGTCTCCAGGTCCCGCGGTCACCGTGCCATCGCTCGTTGACACGGAAAGACTTCCCTCAAGAACGATCATCGTGTCGTCCACTGCCATCGTCTCGGTCAGAGACTGGCCGGGCGCGTATCGACCGTAGCCTATGGTGACCGGGCCGCCATGATTTTCATCCACGAGGTTTCCGACGTAAATTTCGGCATCCTGCCCGGGTGACTTGGCCAGCTTGGCATCCGAAACACTGAACTTTTGTACCTTCATCGATGACCTCCTGTCTGAAGAGAGGGATATAGGGCGGAGGTCCCTGTTTTCAAACAGCCTGAAGGAAGACGACCGGTTTTGAGGGCGTTCTGAGCGACGCACAGCCTGGGATCCGATCAGGATCGATCCGGCCGCCCCCGCCTTGTCGCTGTAGCAATCTGTAAGCTCGCTCTTTAGCCGGAAAGATGGCTTTCTTTCATCCTCAGTGTCACGACGACGCCGCCTTCGACCCAGTTATAGTCGATGGAGCCACCGAGTTGTCCGGAGATTGTCCGGTGCAACAACTTGCTCCCGTAGCCGTCTGCCGATCTCGGCGACGGGGCGGCCTCGCCTCCGTTTTCGCTCCAGACAATTTCAACCTCGTCTCCAATGATGGAGCCGGAGATATCGAGCAGCCCCGCATCATTGGACAAGGCACCGTATTTCAGCGAATTCGTCGCCAGTTCGTGGATCACGAGGGCCAGACTGGTTGCGGCCTTCTCTCCCAGACCCATGCGCGGAACAGCGACACGGATGCGACCGGCAAAAGCGCCGACATCGTCGTAAGGGGCGAGGAGCACCGCAAAGAGGTCTCCGAGCAGCGCCGCCCTCCCTTGACCATCCGGCAGCGGGCGGACCAGCTCGTGTGCACGGCCAAGGGCCGTGAGCCGCTCGGTCAACTGCTTCGCCATTTCCTCTTTCGTCTCGGTGGTCCGCGAGGTGATGTTTGTCAATCCGGACGCCAGAGCCAGAATATTTTTGACGCGATGGCTCATCTCGCCTGCAAGGAGCTCATGGCCTTCCTCCGCCTGCTTGCGGCCCGTGACGTCGAGGAAGATGCCTGTCATTTTTTCGGTGGCGGCGTCTCCCTCGTTGCCCTGACCTCGGGCAGAAATCCAACGAACGTCGGAAGCGTTCGTCAAAATACGGAAATCGATTTCAAACGGTCCATCAATCGCGCGGGTTGCGACGAACGCCGCTCTGACGCGGTCCCGGTCGGCTGGATGGACTTTTGCGGAAAGATGCTCGAAGGTGAGGTTCGTCTCGCCGGGAATGTCCCAGAGTTCGTAAGCCTTGGCATCCATTACAAACGTGTCGTCATCGACGATCCAGGTCCAGAGTGCCACCCCGGCCGACCGAATGGCGCGCCTGAGTTCCTCTGTACTCCATTCGGGTTGCGACGTTCGTTTGCTCAATTTCAAATGTCTCCCACCCTATACAAAAACTGCCGTCGATCTAGAACTAGCTGGCCAGCGAAGCGTTATCAATGATCTAGGTAGGATCTGCTTTATTGGGATGGAAGTGGAATGGCGTTGGTTTCGGACCGATATCGGGACATATTTGTTGGTGAAGGGGAAATGGCGCAGATGATGCGGCGCCATGATTGGACGAATAGTTCGCTCGGTTGCCCGGACGAATGGCCGCAAGCGCTGAAGGTCGCGATCCGGCTGCTGCTCACCTCGAAATTCGAAATGTGGCTCGGCTGGGGCCCAGACATCGCATTTTTTTATAACGACGCCTATCGTCCGACACTGGGCAACAAGCATCCCAACGCGCTTGCTGTGCCGACGAAGGTATTATGGTCTGAAATCTGGAGTGATATCAAAGGGCGCCTGGAAACCGTTTACTCAAGCGGAGAGGCAACATGGGACCGGGCGTTACTCCTGTTGCTCGAACGCGACGGGTACCCGGAGGAGACGTATCACACCTTCTCGTACAGTCCGCTGATCGGAGATAGCGGCAAGGTCGAGGGCGTTTTCTGCGCGGTCACGGAAGAAACCGAGCGGGTCATCAGCGAGCGCCGACTGGCAACCATGCGCACTCTGGCGTCTGGCCTTGCCGTGGCAGACACCGAGGTCGACGTCTTCAACGCGTCACGTGAAGCACTTAAAGAAAACCCCCAGGATCTTCCCTTCTGCGCACTTTACGTTTTTGACGACAAAGGCAATGCGGAGCGCCGGTGGGTGTGTGGTGCAGCCGAAGACGACGTCTTGTTGCCAGTAACTATAATCCGCGGCGCGGGTATCTGGAACCTTGATCGCGCCTGGCAAAAGCAGGATGTGGAACTGGTAAGTTTGGCCGCTTCTGACGTCGTGCCCTCAGGCCCCTGGCCGAAAGCCCCGTCTCAGGCTGCGGTCATTCCTCTGGTCGGGCAAGCAAGCGACCAACCCAAGGGCGTTTTGATCAGCGGGCTGAATGCCCATCGGGCCGTCAGCGACGATTACCTCGATTTCCTCAAATTGATTGCCGGCCAGATCACGTCGCGCTTGGCGAGCGCGGAAGCGTTCGAAACAGAGCGTCGACGGGCAGCGGCACTGGCAGAGGCTGCCGCAATCCGGGAAAAAGCAGCGCTCGCGCTAGAGCATCTCAACCGTCAACTCTCATCAGAAGTGGAACTTCGGACCGCCGAGCGGGACCGGATGCGGGCCCTGTTCCAGCAGGCACCAAGTTTCATGTGCATCCTCAGCGGGCCTGAACACACTTTCGAGCTGGTCAACGATGCCTACATGCAACTTGTCGGTCACCGCAAGCTCGTCGGCCTCAGCGTCAGAGAAGCCCTTCCCGAGATCGCCGGACAGGGTTTCTTCGAATTGCTAGACGGCGTTTTCCAATCGGGCAAGCCATATATAGGCCGTCATGTACCGGTGTTTCTGGAGCGGAATGGCAAAAAGCAACCCGACCAGCGCTTCGTGCATCTGATCTACCAGCCAATCTTTGACCTCAACGGATCGGTGACCGGGATTTTCGTGGATGGTTTTGATGTCACGGACCAGAAGCGGGCTGAGGATCAGCTTCAGAGCCTCAACCACACCCTTGAAGAAAAAGTCGAGCAGCGCACTCTCGAGCTGAGAACCGCACTTCTGGAGCTTGAGAAAGAAACGATCGAGCGCGAAACCGCACAGATCGCTTTGAGGCAGGCGCAAAAAATGGAAGCGCTGGGCAACCTGACTGGCGGCGTGGCTCACGACTTCAACAATCTTCTTCAGGTTGTGAGCGGCAACCTGCAGCTTCTCGCCAAGGACATCGACGGCAACAGTCGGGCAGAACAACGCCTTCAAAACGCGCTCGCCGGTGTCGCCCGCGGCGCAAAGCTGGCATCGCAGCTTCTGGCCTTCGGCCGACGTCAGCCGCTCGAGCCGAAAGTCGTCAATGTCCGGAAGCTCATCCAGAATATGGACGACATGCTGCGCCGGGCGCTGGGCGAAGAGGTCGAACTCGAAACCGTTGTTTCCGGCGGCCTTTGGAATACGCTGATCGATCCAAGTCAGTTGGAAAACGCCATCCTGAACCTCGCAATCAATTCGAGGGACGCGATGGAAGGTCGCGGGCGCTTGACCATCGAGACCGGAAATGCGGTCCTCGACGACGATTACGCCCTTTCCCACGATGATGTTCGCCCAGGGCAATATGTGCTCGTCGCGGTGACCGACACGGGCTCAGGAATATCGCCCGATATCATCGAGCATGTCCTTGAACCGTTCTTCAGCACCAAAACGGATGGCAAGGGAAGCGGCCTCGGTCTGTCGATGGTTTACGGTTTCCTCAAGCAGTCCGGAGGCCACCTCAAAATTTACAGCGAGGTGGGGCATGGGACCACCATGAAGCTTTACATGCCGCGCACGATGCAGGCCGAAGACAGCCTAAGCGATCAGAAGGCCATTCCCGTGACGGGGGGCACGGAAACTGTTCTTGTGGTCGAGGACGATGACGGCGTGAGGGAAACATCGGTCGCACTGCTGACTGACCTCGGTTACCGCGTCCTCAAGGCGCACGATGCACAGTCCGCGTTCGCCATCGTCAGCAGTGGTGTCCAGATCGACCTGCTGTTTACCGACGTCGTCATGCCGGGCCCGATGCGCAGCACAGAGCTTGCGAGGAAGGCCAAGGCTCAGTTTCCCGGGATCGCTGTGTTGTTTACCTCCGGTTACACTGAAAACTCGATCGTTCATGGCGGTCGCCTCGACGCTGGTGTTGATTTGCTGTCCAAACCCTACACCCGAGAGGCACTGGCCCGTAAAGTCCGCCACGTTTTAAACAACGCGCAGCAACAAAGGATTGCCCTGCAACGGATGGAGCGGCAGGAGCTGGCGACTGCATCCGAGCCGGGGGCGGATCAGGAACAGCAAAGGAAACAGCTTGAAAGCCGCCCAACGGTGTCGCATGTTCTTATCGTGGAGGATGAGCCGCTCATCCTGATGTCGACGGTCGACATGGTAGAGGAACTGGGCCACACGGTGCATGAGGCAAACTCGGCGGAACATGCCCTTGGCGTGCTCGAGACAAACAGGATCGACACGTTGCTGACAGATGTCGGCCTGCCCGGCATGTCTGGAATAGAACTCGCAAAACAGGTGCGGGACCGCTGGCCAGACGTGCGGATCGTGTTTGCAAGCGGCGACGACAGCGCCAAGACAGCGTCGGGCATTGCAGATGCACATCAGTTATCCAAGCCCTTCACCATTGAAGGACTGCGTAAGGTGCTGGGTGAGAGCGACGCGACGATGTAATGTTAGCCATGCGATCATCTTTGTCACGCCGGCGCTCGTGACACTTTCGCTCGGCTTTTCCTCCAGCGGTCGCGCGTTGACGGAGGCAGCCGCCACGATGGATGCGGATAACCGGATGGTTTTTCGCACCAACGTCGTGCCGTTCATCACGCCCGACATCATCTCCGGATACGCCTTTGCCTTCGTGCTGTCGCTCAACGAAAATATCGGCGCTTCCATGACCGTCGGCCTTGCGATGGAAATGCTGCCAATCAAGATATGCAACGCCTCGCGCCACGGATATAGGCCGACTATGGCGTCCGTAACGGTGCTCTTCGTTGCAACCGCCGCAATCGTCTTCGGACTGGTGGCACGCTTCGGCGATCTTCCGCGGTTTCTTGGGGCCACATCTCGACACGATGATTGCGCAAACCGGGGCGCAAGCTGGCCATGCCTCTCCCGCCATCAGGCATTGGTGACTGCCCGTTGCAACGCAAGATATTCCCAAAGCGCCACAAGCAGTAGAATTGCCGTGCTTGCGACCTGAAGCGCAAAGAGAGGGATGCCCGGCACCGGCAATAAGAGACACAGCGCCGCAACCCCGACAAAATGCGAAACCGGCCTTTGATAGGCAGCGGCGGTCTTGACGCCGATGTTGCCGGCCAGAAAAAGGATAGGCCCGCCGAGAATGGCAATCGCTTCACGAAACGTCGCGCCGTCATGGGCATGCGAGAGGCTGAAATCCTCTCCCACTGCCGTCAGGATGATGCCGGCAACGATAGGCAGGTGCCCATAATTGAAGAGGTTATGGGCGATCTTTGCCTTTTCGTCGGCACTTTCGGCCTTCTTGGAAGCCTCCTCCTGCCCGTGATGGAAATATATCCACCACATGGCCACGGTGCTGACGAAGGCCGAGCAAAAAACCAGGAACGTCAGGCCGGAATTCATGTATTCCGTCGCTGTGCGCCCAGTGGTGAGGATCGTTTCGCCAAGGCATATGATGACAAAGAGTGCGCATCGCTCGGCTAGATGTTCGCCTGAAAGGTGCAGCCTGTCTTCATCACTCTTCGCCATGCCTGGCACGACGTAACGGCAGGCGGGCCCCGCATATTCGATCGCGAGCGCGATGCTCCACAAGAGGATACGATCGGTAAGATCGACCAAACCGCCAGCAAGCCAGAACAGGCTGGATATGACGAGCCAGATCGTGACCCGCACGAATATCAGAAAGGACTGCCGATCCTCAGCCTTGAAAGCGAAAAGCGTAAAAAGGCTTCTCCCGACCTGCATCACGCTGTAAATGAGCGCGAATATGAGCCCCTGTTCGGCAAAGGCCTCTGGCAGCGCAATGGCAAGCAGCACGCCGCCGAACATCAGGAAGAACAGCAGCAGCCTGACAGGCTCCTTTTCTGTGTTCAGAAGGTTCGTGATCCACGTTGTATGGATCCAAAGCCACCATAGGGACAATATCAGGATGACAGCTTCAAGTGCTGCCGTTGGTCCGAAATCCTCTGCGAGCGCGTGAGAAAGCTGGATCAGCGCAAACACGAAAACGAGATCAAAGAACAGTTCGGGAAAACTGGCCTTTTCCGCATCCTGTCCTTCCTGTCTGACCCAGCTTTCTGGATGCGCTTTGCGCACGCGATTATCGCCGCCCCTGCCCTTCATTCCGTTCCCGCCTCAGACGTTGAACAAATAGCCTTCGTTCTTGCGATGGTTTAACGCTGCGATAATACGCCTTCACCGCTGGCTACAACAGGGTCCGCCTTCCGACCGGGAAAGTCGAGGGCGCGAGCGTTATCTGGGTAAAATCGTGGGCCGACAAGTCTAACTTTCTTTCCCGTGACGTCGGTAATGTAGTTCGGGGATGTGATCTGTGGTGCCGATAGCGGGCGCTCGGGCTTTCGAACTTCAAGAGCGCTCACATCAAAGGATTGCGCCAGCGCTGGCAGGCTCATCATTGTGGAAAAGGCGGCTGTAACGAGAACTATTCTTTGGGGCATCGGGCGTATCCTGGCAATATTGTTTGCGCCGTAAACAGCCTCAGATCGCTTTTGTTCCGTAGGTCTTCAGCTGTCTTCCTCAAGGTATGAACTATACTGAACGTAATCGGCACTCGGTTGCCCATCAACGATTTCGCGCGGGCGGCCCGCCCCACCGGGCAGATGGCCACTGCGTTGTAATTCGGCTCGCAGAAGTATCTCGATCGCCCTGTCCTGTGGCAGCGCGTGGTCGGCCATATAGACGGCAACAGCCAATTCAATGTCATCTGGAAACATCATGATCATAGCCATCCAGTAAGTGATAGCTGGACAACGCGGCACGGCGCAGAAGGTTCAGCCGGATGTCCCTTTCGCTGCCTTGTGGAAGATGTGACATGGTGCCCGCCTCTAGCTGTTCGCGAGAACCGAAACGGTTGTTTCAACTCCTAACGTGTCGGGGATATACGTCACGATATGCCAGGACGCCGGGAAAAATGGCGAAAGGCTTCCGAAATTTGCGTTGACTCAAGCGATTGAAACCAAAAATGGAAATTCTAAAACGAAAGCTAAAATGTACTTAGCTTTCGCTACCTCGGATTAACCATCGGCTTGCTTTTTCCAGCACTTGTCGGTGCTAAATCATCGAACGAATCTTTTGTGCTGAGCCGGTGCCAATGTAGCGTTGCTACGACTTTTCCGCAAGACGAGCAGCTTTGCCTCGCGGTGCTTAACTGGGCATGGTGGCCTCGCTGTTTTCCTTACGGCAGCGCAACTGTGCGAGGAGCATTGTTTGTAGCTCAAAGCCCCCTTCCCCCGCCTTACGGGTCAGGTTACGAAGATATCCGCCAACGGAACTGATCTGGTCGGCCTTTTGCAGAAGGCAAGCGAGAATGGCTGCCGTTCCCTGGCGACCAAATGTGAGCAGTGCTTCCTGGTAAGCCGAGTGACTGATGTTGAACATGGTCTTGATGACGGCTGTTGCGACTTCCAAATCGCGCCAGTTGGTCACAGCACCACCAGGAGCATAGTGGCAAATGTCAGGGCAGGCCTTCAAAACCAAAACAATATCAGGAACAAAAAACTGCTTTTGAGAAACAGGCTTTGCCGATGAGGGGCGTGGTGTTTCGCTAACGGGTGCCACACTGGCCTGTGGCGTTCTAATTTGACCGGCTGGTACAGCGACAGCCGGCTTCTCCGAGTTTTGCCGTTTAGATATGGATTCGGATTCTGAATTCTTTTTGAGCCGCTCATTTTGGCAGTCATTGCCGCCCATTTTTTCGGATTTTTCGATATTTTCCAGATAGTTGGTGACTTCGGCACGCAGAGAAGCCAGAAAATTGGCGATTTCTTTAAGTTCTGCGGATTTGGAGTTACGACCGAGCGAGACAGCAATGGCTGTATAGCGTGCCTGGAACCCCTCGACGATATCGGTTTTACCGCTCGCCGCGATCATCTCGCAGAGCTTCTGAATATCACGCCGGCAAAGGCTGATGGTCTCACGGAGACGCTGAAGATCGAGCCGTTCGCTGATGATACGTTCGGCCAACTCTTCGATTTCGGCTTTGCGGGCAAGAAGCGGTGCCAGTGAAAAACCATAGGCTTCGCTGATCTCTCCTCCGCGATGCTTGCGCGCATATCGTTTTCCGTTCGGACTATCCTTACGAATGATGAGGCCGGCCTCGACGAGTGCGGAGAGATGGCGGCGCAATGTCTGCTCAGCCATTCCATGGGCTCTGAGCGACAATTGCGTGTTGGATGGGAACACGACCAAGCTCGCTTCATTGGAAAGCTCGTTTTTTGGATAAAAGCTCAAAAGCGCGTTCAAAACGGCGAGCGAGCGGTCCGTAACGCCGAGCAAAGGCCTGGCCTCGCAGACGGATCGATAGAGTTTCCACTTATCGACCGCTTCGATTTTCCTGTTCTTTTGCGCGGCAAACTGGGTTGCGAGAACGCCAAACGACATCGCTCGCCGCCCAAAGGGCGTCGTTACACATGTGTTGTCCATGTCTTTCACCTTTCACAAGGCAAAAGAAAATCGCTCACCGAAAAATTCGATGCCAAGACTCTTGACTATGATTCGCGGAAATGAGATTCTTCGGGTGCTTAAATCAAAGAAAGGCTTCCGCGCGGCAACGTTCGGGGGCTTTTTTCTTTTGTGATGCGTCTCCTGTTAGTCGTTAGAGTAAAAACTCACTGCTTGGACCGATATTCGGCAAACAGCGTCTGAAGGTGTTCGAGAACGAACTCGGCAAATTCCGGTGCTTCGTTCTTGTCTATAGAGATATCCAGCTTGCGATCGCTTTCGACGACCTTTGCCAATCTGCCACCGGTCTGGGACGACCACACGCCGGTCTTTTTGGGCTGCGCCTTGGGTTTCAAAAACTCCAGGAGCGATTTGAACCGTTCTTCGGACGGCAGGGCTGCGATGGATGGATCCTTCACATAGGCGCGTGCCGCCTCCTTGACCTGCGACGACGACAGCTGGTCGGCGAGGTCCATCCAGTTGCGCCGCCCAACGGTCGGAGCCGGACCAATGAGGTCAACGAGATCCTCTGGAATGCGGCCGACAACCGACAGCATGTTGGACAGGTCACCTTTGTGAAGCGACATGGCGGCCATGATGGTGTCACGGGGAAACCGCATCTGCAGTTTTTGAGCGAAGCGCGCCTTTTCGATGTAGGTGAGGTCGCGGCGCTCATTGTTTTCCTGCCCCTGGGCAACGACGAGCTGCTCATCACTCAGATCACGAACGACAGCTTTGACCGGAATACCAAGGCTGGTAACCGCGCGCAGGCGACGATGACCGAAAGCGACCTGATAACGCCCGGGGAAATCAGGATGGGGGCGCACCAGGATCGGAACCTGCTGGCCCTGTTCACGAATGGCTTCGATGAGACCGGCATCGGCTTCTTCCGATGCGGGCATGCGGTCCGGGATGAAGGAAGGATCGATATCGGCAGGATTGAGCGAAACGATCGTTAGACCTTCCGCAAGCTGCTTTTCGATCTCTTCCGCCCGTTTCGCGCGCTCGGAAACCTCGTTTAGGGACTGACCGATCATGCCGACAGGGGAATTCAGCACATCCGTGACCAGTTCAGGCGAACCGAGAATGGGCCTGATGCGCGGACGCGAGCGCTCGGATGCGGTTTCATTGCTGTCAGCGGCTGGCGTGCCGAGATTGGCGAATATCTGTTTTCTGCTCATGCTGCCCTACCCCACGCTTTCTTAATCAGTCCTTCGATCTCAGCGTTCACATTGTTCATGGCTTCCAGCGCTCGGTCATAGGTAGACCGGGTAAACTGGGTTCTTTCGACTTCGAAAAGTGTCTGATTGGTCAAACCCGCATCGGAAACCGCCGTACTTTTCAGCATCGGGTGGATGAGAACGTTTTCACCAAAAATCGAGCGCAGGAAGGCGACCATCTGGTTCTGCGGCCCGTCGCTCGGTTCAAAGCGGGTGATCAGATACCGCATCCAATTGTAGTCGGAACGGGCACCTGCCCTGCCGATCTCAGCAAGAAGATCGCCGGTCATTGCAAGAAACTGGTTCATGGACATGACGTCGAGCATCTGCGGGTGAACGGTGACGAGAACGGATGTTGCGGCAGTCAGCGCAGAGAGCGTCAGATAACCGAGCTGCGGCGGGCAGTCGATGACAACGACATCGTAGAAATTCTGAGCCTGGGCAATCGCCTGGCCGATGCGTGCGAAGAATAGCGTGTCGCCTGGCGCGCGGCGCATCAAGGCGCGCGGTGTATCATGTTCAAACTCCATCAGTTCAAGATTGCCCGGAACGATATGAAGATTGGGAATGTAGGTACCGCGCACGATTTCAGCGATCGGACGACGTTCGTCGTCATAGCGGATAGCGCCGTACAGCGTCTCATTCGGACCGACGTCGATTTCCGGCTGATGTCCGAAGAGCGCCGAAAGACTGGCCTGCGGGTCAAGGTCAATGGCAAGCACACGATAGCCGCGCAGCGCCAGATATTGAGCGAGGTGCGCTGATGTCGTGGTTTTGCCGGAACCGCCCTTGAAGTTCATGACGGCGATAACCTGTAATTCTTCGCCTTCGCGGCGGTGCGGCAGGTACCGGCGGGTGCCACGGGCACCTTGATCGAGAAACTTTCTGATCTCGTCCATATCTTCCACCGAGTAGGAACGACGACCGGTCGCCTGCGCGGCGTCGAGTTCCGGCCGCTCGGCGGCGATCTGGCGAAGATAGGCTTCGCCAATTCCGATCAACCTTGCGGTTTCCGCCGGGGAGAAATGACGCATGCTCTTTTCGGTGTGCGGTGAAAATGTATTTGCATTATGAGCCTGCAATTGGGCTGACAACGCAGCCGAATGCTGTTGTATAAGACTTGTCAGGTCAGGTGCTCCTGCGGCACGTCTTAAATCGGCACTCTGTGTCATCGGTCTTCTTTCGCTCGAAATTGCAGTAGCGGTTTTTTTCGAAAAAGGCGGTTTTTTCCGCAACTGAGATATAAGCGCCGATTCTCTTTTGGGCGCAATAGGCTTTTTTACGAGATACGAAAGCGGCGCTAAAGCATTGTGGAAGAATCACATTTGTACGCCGCGTCGGTTTTTCGGTTAGCCGCGGCAAACTTCTCGGCGAATGCGGTCATGGAGTGTGTTCGCTTCGAGTTTTTTTGTCGATGGACCTTGGGCGCCCCTGGTTAGCCGCGGCTAACTTATAGTCCTGACTTCATCGCCTCTTCCACCGAGTGGAACCAGAATTGCGGGGTAGACATCTGGGTGGCTTTAATCTCTACTCATTTACTAGAGTAACGACGGCGACACCGTCGCCTTGCCGTTCTCGCGCACGCAGATTGGAGGATTGAATGACTTATGATGTCGCACTCGTTGGATCCGGTTTCTCGGCGATTTGCACCGCTGGCCATCTTTTGACGAACCTGCCGCAGGAAGCGTCAATTGCGATCGTCGGCGATGACTCCGATTTTGGGCGCGGTACCGCCTATCGAACGGAGCTTCCCTATCACCGCCTGAACGTGCCGGCCGGTCGAATGAGCGCCTTTCCCGATCGCCCCAACGATTTTGTCGAGTGGTTAGGGCAGAACGGACTCGATGACAATCCGCTATCATTTGCATCGCGCGGAGACTACGGTCTTTATCTCCGCGATAGACTAGCGTCCTTGCTTCGGAGCCGGGAGCAGCGTGCGAGGGTCGATTTTATTCGGGCCAAGGCTTCCGCTTGCCGGGACGATGGCGCGGGCGGATTTTCTTTCACTCTCGAGCGGGGCGACGAATTGCACGCGCGCAATGTCGTTTTGTGTCTTGGGGTCGGAGCCGCGAGTTTGCCGGTGCAAGCGGTCGACAATGCGGGGCATGGATCGCAGCATATTATTGGTCACTGCTGGCAGCCGGGTTGGCTTTCCAAAGTGAAATCAGGCGACCGCATCTGTATTCTTGGTTCGGGCCTGACGATGATTGACCAAGTCATGACGCTGCGGGGAAAAGGCCATCGCGGCCCGATCCATGTTCTGTCTCGTCGCGGTCTCGTTCCGCATGCGCATGTTACCCCGCCATTGCCGCCAGTCGAACCTGATCTCGGCATTGGCTCAACAGAAATAAGCCATTTGCTAAGGTCCCTGCGCAAACAGGTCCGCGATGGTGTGTCGTGGCGCAGCGTGATGGATGGCTTGCGCCCGAAAACCCAGGCCCTTTGGCAGATCCTGACGGTGGCGCAACGTAGCCGGTTTCTTCGCCATAGCTTGCCTTGGTGGAACATCCATCGGCACCGGATTGCACCTGAAGTTTACGCCGCTTTTGAGAAGCTGATGGTTGAAGGGCTGGTGGAGATCCACGCTGGATTTCTTCGGTCTATTGAACCGGCAGTGGAAGGCATTGCCCTCAATTATCGGCGCCGACATTCTCAGGTCGTTCAGTCCCTGCAGGTTGATTGGGTGATTAATTGTACGGGCATGGAAAGGGCAGGGATCGGCCATTCTCGGCTGCTCGAGTCCATGCGTGACGACGGCGTTGTTTTGCTGGATCCTTTAGGGCTCGGTGTTGAAGTTGATGAAGGGTCGCGGCTTTTGCAGGGGAATGGCGAGAGTTGGCCTGGGCTCTTTGCGGCGGGTGCGCTAACCGCTGGCAGGTTCTGGGAGATCACTGCGGTTCCCGATATTCGCGTGCAGGCGCAAAAGATCGCGGATGCTATCACGAAACGAGTTGTCGGCAGCGGAATGCCAGCCATCCAGCGCTGAGGACATGATGGCCGTGCCGTTATCCGCCGACACCGTCGGGCTGTGTTAGCCGCGGCTAACTCCGAACACTTGGCTCAATAACTTGTCTGGAATCACTCTGTGTAACGGGGGCTGGAACCTGCCGTTTTTGACTATTTGACTGTCTGATACGGTGGGGAAACGAAGCGTTCCGAGTAATGGCACGCCGCGTAAGATCATTATGACAGATGTCCAAGAAAGACAAATTCCTAAATAATTTACATGACGTGTAGAAATTCCTGTCAAAAAGGGCTAATGATCTCGAAAATGAGCGACTTTATGAAAATAATTTGCGGGGACCCATGGGAAAATTGGTAAGATACGAAGCTGCTGACAATCAGGCAGGCGGACAGCGTCGCCCCTTTGCGAAAGCTGTGAGGGCGGGAGATTTCGTCTATGTTTCCGGTCAAGTGCCAACCGTCGACGGTGAGGTCGTCGTCGGCGGTATCGTGGCGCAGACTGAGCAGGTGATCGCCAACATCAAGGACGTCCTGGCGCTGGCCGACTGCACGCTGGCTGATGTCGTCAAGGTGAATGTCTGGCTGGATGATGCGCGTGATTTTTCGAGCTTCAACGCTGTATTCCAGAAATATTTCATTGATCATCCGCCCGCGCGCTCGACCGTGCAATCACCACTAATGGTCGATGCAAAGGTCGAAATGGACGTTATCGCCTACAAGCCGCTGGCCTGAAGCCCGATTTGCCTGTTGTTGAGAGTAGATGATGACCTATCCGTGGCCTGACGTGGGTACACCCATTGATGCAATTTCGACGCCCATGCCCGTCATTGACGAGGACCGTCTCAGCGCCAATATCATGAGAGCGCAGTCTTATCTGGACGACCATGGTAAAGCCTTCCGCCCACACATCAAAACCCACAAGATACCGGCTGTCGCAAGACAGCAGCTTGAGGCCGGTGCAATCGGTATCAACTGCCAGAAAGTCAGCGAAGCGGAAGTTTTCGCCGATGCTGGCTTCGACGATATTCTCATTACCTACAATATTCTCGGTGCGGCGAAACTTGCCAGGCTGAAGGCATTGAACGAGCGTGTTGCTCGGCTCAGCGTCGTCGCAGACAGTGAGACGACAATTGCCGGTCTTGCCGCTACATTCGATGTGAGCAGGCCGCTGGCGGTTTTGGTCGAATGCGATACCGGTGGCAAGCGCTGTGGGGTGCAAAGCCCGGAAACGGCTCTAGCCCTTGCGGATAAAATTGCCGCGGCCCCAGGGCTGGTCTTCAAGGGTATGTTGACCTATCCCGCGCCTGCGGGGGCGGCGACGGTGGAGAAATTTCTATCCGAGACAATGGAACTGCTTGCCGGGAAGGGTATTGGCTGCCCGATCCGTTCCAGTGGCGGTTCCCCTGATTTTTACGCCGCGCACCTTGTTCCCTCGGCCACCGAGCATCGGGCTGGCACCTATGTCTATAACGACCGCTCAATGGTGCGCGCGGGCCATTGCAATATCGATGACCTGGCGATGCACGTTCTCGCAACCGTGGTCTCCAAGCCAACCGCTGATCGGGCGGTGCTGGACAGTGGCTCAAAGGCGCTGACGTCAGACCTGTTGGGTTTCAGCGATTATGGTCTCATAGAAGGTTATGAGGGCGCAAAAATCGTGTCGCTTTCGGAAGAGCATGCGGTCGTCGATCTGTCCGGCTGCTCCTCGCGGCTCGAGATTGGCGACGTCGTCAAGGTGGTGCCGAACCACACATGCGTCGTGAGCAATCTCTTCGACAGAATGGTCTTCCATCGCAACGGCATTGTAACGCGTGTCGAGAAGATCGCGGCGCGCGGCACCGTGTGGTAAGATTATCCGGCTAAGTAAAGTCAATTTGTGAAGCTGCGCGAATGCAGACGCTGATAACGAGACTCGGAAATATGCGCATTTTCACGGCATCGCTTGCCACTGAAACCAACACATTTTCGCCCGTGCCAACGGATATGGACGCCTTCCGTGCGGCATTTTACGCCGGCCCCGGCGAGCATCCGGAAACGCCAACATTGTGCTCGTCGCCGGTGCCCATCCTGCGACGCCGCGGCAAGGCAGAGGGCTTCACAGTCATCGAGGGGACCTCCTGTTGGGCGGAACCCGCCGGACTTATCCAGCGTGAGACCTATGAGACACTGCGGGACACGATCCTCGGGGAACTCGCCGCCGCCATGCCTGTCGATGCTGTTGTCCTTGGTCTCCATGGGGCGATGGCGGCGCAGGGTTATGACGATCCGGAAGGTGATTTCCTCTCACGGATACGCGACATGGTCGGGCCGGACGTATTGATTGCCGCAGAATTCGATCCACACAGCCATCTTACCGCCTTGCGGGTCAAAAACCTCGACATCATGGCGACTTTCCTGGAGTTTCCGCACACGGACTTCGAAGAACGTGGCGAGCACGTGGTGGAACTGGCGCTTCGTACCCTTCGAGGCGAGATCAAGCCCGTCATCTCGACATTCGACTGCCGGATGATTACGATTTACCCCACCAGCCGCGAGCCGATGCGATCTTATGTCGATCGGTTAAAGGCCATGGAAGGCAAGGACGGCATTCTGTCCGCTTCCGTCATTCACGGTTTCATGGCGGGCGACGTACCGGATATGGGAACGCGCATTGTCGTGGTCACCGATAACGATATGTCGAAGGGCGATGCGCTGGCGGAAAAGCTCGGCCACGAGCTCTACGCCATGCGCAAGCTTACCGCGATGCCGATGCTGGATACAGAATCGGGCCTCGATCTGGCGCTTTCCATCCGCACGAACAATCCGGGGAAACCGGTGGTCGTCTCTGATATCTGGGATAATCCGGGCGGCGGCGTCGCGGGTGATGCGACACATATTCTACGGCGCATGGTCGAGCGAGGCATCGATAATTTCGCTGTCGCGACGATCTGGGACCCGATAGCGGTGTCCTTCTGTCATGCGGCGGGTGAGGGGGCCGAGCTCGATCTACGCATTGGCGGCAAATCCAGCCCGCAAGGCGGCGAGCCGCTCGATTTCCGCATCAAGGTGATGCGGACGGCGGAGGCTGGATGGCAAAGCTTCCGCAACAGCCGCGTCACGCTCGGCCGTGCCGCCGTTGTTCGCCCGCTGGGTACCGAGATCGACATTATTCTCATCACAAGCCGGACGCAAACTTATGAGCCGGATATCTTCTCCAATCTGGGTATCGATTTCGCCAGCAAGGATCTGCTGCTCGTCAAGTCGACAAACCACTTTCACGCCGGGTTTGCGCCGATAGCATCTGACATCGTTTATATTGCAGCCCCGACCTCATATCCCACCGATCCGGCAAAAACGCCGTACCGCAAGGCCAGTCTGGGGCTGTGGCCAAGGGTCGCCGATCCGCTTGGCCTCGATTGAGGCGTCGGATCGCCGTGTCTGGAGTGTTTTAACCCCGATCGAAGGTCACGATAAAGAACTGGCCGCTCTGGTCTGCACTGCGAACTGCAATCGCGGCACCGGGCTCGATCAGGAGACCATCACGTCGCTCCAGATCGATTGTCTCGCTGCCGGATGAAACAGCGGCCTGATCAACGGCGAAGATGAAGGTGGTCGTCGAAAACGCTGGCTGAAGGCGCAGTTCCCCGCGATGTTTTTCGACACGATGCCGAAAGTGTCCGCGACGGGACATGACATTCAGATCGACAATCGGACCGTCGTTCAACGTGGCGTCAACCGGAACATCGGCGGCAAAGGGCAGGGGAGCGCTTTCAACCGTCAGCGCCACGGGGTCTTTTCCGTCGATGCTGAGGCTCATACCATTGCCTTCCAGAATGCTAAGTGTCCGGTCAATTTCGGGAAATATCGAAAACGGCCCGTCCTGTGCCACATCGGCCATGCTGATCCGCCAATCGAAGTCGGTCATGGTGGCGCCGGCCGGATGAACGATGATCTCAGTCGTGACACCGCCGCCATTTTTCCAGGGCATCGACGTGTAAGCGTTGCTTTTCAGATGTCTCATCGTCTGCATTTCCCGATATGCTCCTGGACGTCGTGTTTCTACATACCGCCGTCGCTGGCAATACGCCTTTCAAGCATCTTCTGCGCCGCATAAAGGTTGGCTTTTTTACCGGCGAGTTTTTCGATTGCCGTCACAACGAGATCCCGCGCGACGTAATCGGATTTATGTCCGAGATTTCTGACAACGACGAGTGTCGATCCTGTTATCGTGCGCGCAAGCTGGCGAGAATGGATTTCCGGCGAAACGACATTGTCAGTGTCACCGGTGATGATGACCGTCGGCGCTCTTATTTTTGCATAATTTGGCGCAGTATTCCGGGCCCAGGCGTTCAGCGCTGCGACCTCCTGCGCGTTATGGCGAAACGCCTTCGGCCTTAACGCGGCCCATGCGCGCGTGGCCTCGATGTAGCCCGCGGGACGACTATTGGGAGCAAAAACCCCGCGCGTTGCCTGATCGAGCGCGAAGAAGCCTACCGGAGGCGCGATAAAAGTGGAAAAGAGCGGTCCCATCACTGGAGCGCTCGCTGCCGTATAATACCATGCGATACCGCCCGGCCAGGGATAGACCGCCGGCGAAAGGAACACGAGACCCGTCACCATCTCCGGATGACGCAAAGCAAAGGCCGCTGTGATCGCGCCACCGAATGAGTGTCCGACGATGATAGCCTTGCGGATTCCGCGCTTTTTCATCAGTTCGGCAATCGCATCGGCCTGCCCGTCCGGCAGGATATTGTCACTGCCACCAATATCGGAGGCCCCGTGGCCAGGTCTGTCGATAAATAATAGCTTCGCGCGGCCGTTGAGCCTGTCGGCAAAGGAAAACAGCGGATCGTAGAGGCTTGCGCTTGCGCCATGAAGAAAGACGATCGGCGGCAGGTCCGCCTGTTTTTGAGGCTCGATCAACAGGCTGTTGAGCTTGTATCCGCCCACATCGATTCTCACCGGAACGGCCCCGCGGCTTTCGGAGGCGGTGGCGACGCTCGATGACAACAGGGGAAAAACTGTACCGATCAGAAGACCAAGCGCAAGGGAGATATGTCGTGGTGCCATGCTGTCGTCCGCGCTCCATCAAAGTCATCGGTTTATCGCCGAGGCGAGACATCACACCTGAGCAGAAGCAAGTAACGAAGAAATCGATTCGAAAGTTTCAGACGAGGGAACGGGCTGAACGATGATGTCCATCTCCGTCCTTGAAAGGCAAGGGCCGCGCGGCGATGGGCCGCGCGGCGACACCATCAGTTGCCGAGGATGCCGGGCAAACGCAGGCCCTGTTCCCTGGCGCATTCAACGGCGATCTCATAGCCCGCGTCGGCATGGCGCATGACGCCGGTCGCCGGGTCGTTCCAGAGAACACGCTCCAGCCGGCGTGCGGCATCATCCGTACCATCGGCGCAGATGACCATACCGGAATGCTGGGAGAAACCCATGCCGACGCCGCCGCCATGATGCAGCGATACCCAGGTGGCACCGGATGCGGTGTTGAGCAGGGCGTTGAGGAGCGGCCAGTCGGACACGGCGTCCGATCCGTCCTTCATGGCTTCCGTCTCGCGGTTGGGCGAGGCGACGGAGCCGCTGTCCAGATGGTCACGGCCGATCACAACTGGTGCCTTGAGTTCCCCGTTCCTGACCATTTCGTTGAAGGCAAGCCCGAGGCGATGGCGATCGCCAAGGCCGACCCAGCAGATGCGCGCCGGCAGGCCCTGGAACGCGATGCGCTCGCGCGCCATGTCCAGCCAGTTGTGCAGGTGCTTGTTGTCAGGCAGTAGTTCCTTCACCTTGGCGTCGGTCTTGTAAATGTCTTCCGGATCGCCCGAAAGGGCAGCCCAGCGGAACGGACCAATGCCGCGGCAAAACAGCGGGCGGATATAGGCCGGCACGAAGCCCGGGAAGGCGAAGGCGTTTTCCAGCCCCTCGTCCTTGGCGACTTGGCGGATATTGTTGCCATAGTCGAGCGTCGGAACGCCAGCATTCCAGAAATCGACCATGGCCTGCACATGCACCTTCATGGACGCACGCGCCGCAGCGGCAACGGCCTTCGGATCGCTTTCCTGCTTTGCACGCCATTCGGCAACGGTCCATCCGGCTGGAAGATAACCGTGGACCGGGTCATGCGCCGAGGTCTGATCGGTGACGATATCGGGGCGGACGCCGCGACGGAAAAGCTCTGGAAAGATTTCCGCCGCATTGCCGATGAGGCCAACGGATTTCGCCTCACCTGCCTTGGTCCATTGGTCGATCAGCGCCAGCGCCTCGTCGAGCGTGTGCGCCTTTGCGTCGACGTAACGGGTGCGCAAGCGGAAATCGACGCGGGTCTCGTCGCATTCGACCGCAAGGCAGCAAGCTCCAGCCATGACAGCGGCCAGCGGCTGCGCACCTCCCATGCCGCCGAGACCACCGGTCAGGATCCATTTGCCCTTCAGGTTGCCGCCGTAATGCTGACGGCCAGCCTCGACGAAGGTTTCATAAGTGCCCTGCACGATGCCCTGCGTACCGATATAGATCCACGAACCGGCCGTCATCTGGCCGTACATGGCAAGGCCCTTCTTATCCAGCTCGTTGAAATGATCCCAGTTCGCCCAGTGCGGCACGAGGTTGGAATTGGCGATCAGCACGCGCGGCGCGTCCTTATGGGTGCGGAACACGCCGACCGGCTTGCCGGATTGCACGATGAGGGTTTCGTCCTCGTTCAGATCCTTCAGCGTCGCGACGATGCGGTCGAAATCGTCCCAGGTGCGGGCGGCGCGGCCTATGCCGCCATAAACGACAAGCTCATGCGGGCGCTCGGCGACGTCAGGATCCAGATTGTTCATCAGCATGCGCAGCGGCGCTTCCGTCATCCAGCTTTTGGCATTGAGTTCAGTGCCCTGCGGTGCACGGACGTCGCGAACATTGTGACGTGGGTTGTTCATGTGCTTTCCCCTTATCGTTTCGTGGCGAGCGCAAATCTTTCCATGCGCGTAAGAATGGTTTTGAGATGGGTGCGAAGTTGTTCAGCTTTGGCAGCATCGTAGGCAAAAGGCGGCGTCTCGCTTTGAAGATGGGTGGACTGCGCCAGCTCCATCTGAATGGCGTGTACGCCGGTTTGCGGCTTGCCGTAATGGCGAGTCGTCCAGCCGCCTTTGAAACGGCCGTTCAGGATGCTGTCATAACCTTCAGCGGAAGCGGTTACTTCGACGGCGATTTTCTCGATTGACGGATCGCAGGTCTTGCCCATGTCCGTGCCGATGTTGAAGTCCGGCAGCTTGCCCTCGAACAGGAACGGGATGTGCGACCGGATCGAATGGCAATCGTAGAGAATGGCGATACCATGGATCGATTTCACCCGTTCGATTTCCGCCGCAAGGGCTGCGTGATAGGGCGCGTGAAAGTTTTCAAGGCGGTAGGCGATGTCGGATTCTGTGGGCTCCGCTCCCGTTTTCCAGATGGCATTTCCATCGAAGTCCGTTTCCGGGATAAGGCCGGTCGTATTCTGGCCGGGATAAAGGCTGGTGCCGGAGGGATCGCGGTTTGCATCGATCACGTAGCGGTGGAACGTTGCCCGCACGGTTGTCGCGTTTTCGAGAAGCCCGGCATAAAGCTCATTGATATGCCAATCCGTATCGGCGAGGATTTTGCCAGTGTCGTTCAGGCGGTCCCAAATTTCCGCCGGCACATCGGTGCCGGTGTGCGGCAGGCCGAGAATAATGGGCGAAGAGCCTTGTCTGACCTCGAAGGCGCGCATCTCAAACCTCCAGCTGCGGCAGAATGCCGTTCGAAATTGCCGAGACCAGCGCGCCCGAAGCAATCAGTTCCGACGCCTTCTTCAGGTCAGGTGCCATGTAGCGATCCTCTTCCAGGGAAGGTATAGCCCCGCGCAGAACGGCAATCGCCTTCTGCAACTCCGGGCTGGTCTTCAGTGGTCCGCGCAGTTCGACACCCTGGACGGCGGACAAGGCTTCTATGCCGAGGATGGCGAAGAGATTGTCGGTCATCTGCAGCAGGCGCCGCGCGCCGTGGCACGCCATCGACACATGGTCTTCCTGGTTGGCCGAGGTCGGCGTGGAATCGACCGAGGCGGGATGCGCCATCTGCTTGTTCTCGCTCATCAACGCGGCGGAGGTGACTTCGGCGATCATCAGCCCCGAATTCAGGCCTGGCTTTTTGGAAAGAAACGCCGGCAGGCCATAAGAAAGCGCTGGATCGACCAGCAGCGCCACGCGGCGCTGGGCGATCGCGCCGATCTCGCAAATGGCAAGCGCCGTCTGGTCGGCGGCAAACGCCACCGGTTCGGCGTGGAAGTTACCGCCCGACACAACGGAATTGTCTGACAGCACCAGCGGATTGTCGGTCACCGCATTCGCTTCGATTTCCAGCGTGCGGGCAACTTGGCGTAGAAGATCGAGGCAGGCGCCGTCCACCTGCGGCTGGCAGCGGATGCAATAGGGATCCTGGACGCGCTCGTCGCCCTCGATATGGCTGACGCGGATTTCCGAACCCTCCAGCAGGTTGCGAAGTGCCGCTCCCGCATCGATCTGACCCTTATGGCCCCGCAGCGTGTGAATATCCGGATGGAAAGGAGCAGACGAACCCATGGCGGCGTCGGTGGAAAGCGCACCGGTAATCAGCGCGGCTTGCGCGGCGCGATGGGCGCGAAAAAGGCCGGCCAGCGCGAGCGCTGTCGAGGTCTGTGTACCGTTGATGAGGGCGAGACCTTCCTTGGCTGCAAGCACGACGGGGGTCAACCCGGCTCTGGCCAGCGCTTCACCAGCGGGCAGAAGCGAGCCTTCAAAAAAAGCCTCGCCTTCGCCCATCATGACTGCAGCCATGTGGGCGAGCGGTGCGAGATCGCCGGAAGCGCCGACCGATCCCTTCTCGGGAATGACCGGGATGACGCCCTTTTCCAGCATGCCTTCGATCAGCCGTACCAGTTCCAGCCGCACGCCGGACGCGCCGCGGCCGAGCGAAACGAGCTTTAGCGCCATGATCAGCCGCACGACATTTTCAGGCAGCGGCGCGCCAACGCCGCAGCAATGCGACAGGATGAGATTGCGCTGCAGGGTCGCCACATCGGCGGCGTCGATCTTGATGGAAGCAAGCTTTCCGAAACCGGTATTGATGCCGTAGACCGGGGCATTGCCAGCGGCAATTTCAGCAATGCGGGCTGCCGCTTTTTCTATGCCGGCATCGAAGGAGCGATCGAGCTTTGCGGTGCCGTTTTCCCAGTAAATCGTCGCGAGATCGGCAAGCGTCACGGCGCCTGGGTGAAGCGTGATGGTCTTCATGGTCATGAGGAAACCTTCTGTCCCTTGAAAATACGGGCATGGAGCGGGTTAAAACCGATTCGGTAGACAAGCTCGGCCGGGCGCTCGATATCCCAGATGGCGAAATCGGCGGATTTACCGGCTTCCAGCGTGCCGGTTTGAGCACCGAGGCCGAGTGCCTTTGCCGCATTGCGTGTCGTTGCCGTCAGACACTCTTCCACGGTCATGCGGAAAAGTGTCGCTCCCATGTTCATAGTCAGCAGTAACGAGGTGAGCGGCGATGTGCCGGGATTGCAATCCGTTGCAAGCGCGGTTTCGGCTCCGGCATCGCGCAGTGCCTGAACAGGCGGCAGCTGCTTTTCCCTGAGCGCATAAAAGGCGCCGGGCAGAAGCACGGCCACGGTTCCAGCTTTTGCCAGCGCCTTCGCACCGGCCTCGTCGAGATATTCCAGATGATCGGCCGAAAGCGCGTTGTAAGATGCCGCAAGCGCGGCGCCGCCGAGATTGGAAAGCTGCTCGGCGTGCAGCTTGACGGGAAGTCCGCGCTGCCTTGCTGCCGCGAAAACCCGGTCTATATCAGCCACGGAAAAGGCGATGCCTTCGCAAAAACCGTCAACCGCATCTGCCAGTCCTTCCGCATGGGCCTTTTCCAGCCCGGGCAGAACCACGTCGGTAATATAGTCGGCGTTGCGGCCCTTATAGTCCGCAGGTGTCGCGTGTGCGGCGAGGTAGCTGGTGACGATGCGCACCGGGCGCAATGTCTCAAGCCTGCGGGCCACGCGCAGCATTTTCAGCTCGGTTTCGATGTCCAGACCGTAACCGGATTTGATTTCAACGGTGGAAACACCTTCGGAAAGAAGCGTGTCGAGACGCGGCAGAGCCTGCGCCACCAAAACTTCCTCCGAGAGCGCGCGCGTGTCGCGCACCGAGGAAACGATGCCACCACCTGCCTTGGCGATCTCTTCATAGGTCGCGCCATTCAACCGCATCTCGAATTCCATCGCGCGATTGCCGCCGAAGACGAGGTGGGTGTGGCAGTCGATGAGGGCAGGGGTGATCCAGCGGCCACCGCAATCGTTGGTCTCGTCGGCTTTCCACAGATCGGCGGGCAGATCGCTTTCAGGGCCGGCAAAGGCAATGCGGCCGTTACGCACGGCAATGACGGCGTTTTCGACGGCACCGATGCCTTCCATGGCGGGATTGAAGGTTGCCAGCCGGGCGTTGCGCCACAAAGCGGCGGCGTTTCCCGTCGCCGTTACGTTTGCAGATTTGTTCCCTGGCATTTGCTTTTCGCCTTTCCTTTGTGAGTTAAATGTATATACATAATAATCGGCTTGGCAAGCTGCAATTTTGGGTTTGAAATGGCCTTGCCGGACAGAACCAAAGGAGAGGGTGGCATGACGGCAATTTACGCGGGCGCAGCGCTTCTGACGGAAGGATGGGCGAAGGACGTTCGCATCATATGCCAGGACGGTCTCATTGCCTCCGTCGAAACAGGCGCTTCCGCGCAGCCCCTGGACGAGCGGCACGCCGTCATTGTCCCGGCCATGCCCAATCTCCACAGCCACGCGTTTCAGCGCGCCATGGCCGGGCTTGCTGAAATCCGTGGACCGGGTGACGACAGTTTCTGGAGCTGGCGCACCGTGATGTATAAGTTCGCGCTCTCCATGACGCCTGACCACGTGGAGGCGGTTGCTGCCCAGCTCTATATGGAAATGCTGGAGGCCGGATTTGGCAGGGTTGGTGAATTCCACTACCTGCACAATGACCGCGACGGTTCACATTACGGCAATATTGCCGAAATGGCCGAACGCATCGGCGCGGCCGCGTCGCAGACGGGTATCGGTCTGACCCTGCTGCCTGTCTTTTATGCCCATTCCGGTTTCGGTGGTCAGGCTCCGATAGACGGACAGAAACGCTTCATTCATTCGCTCGACAGTTACGCAAAGCTGATGCAGAGCGCAGAGGCTGTGGTAGGCAGACTGCCGGGCGCCGTCCTTGGCATAGCGCCCCACAGCCTGCGCGCTGTCACCGCCGACGAGCTGGCGGCCATAGAGCCTCTGGCAAAAGGGGGACCGATCCATATTCACGTCGCGGAACAGACGAAGGAAGTTGAAGACTCCCTGGCCTTTTCCGGTGCAAGGCCGGTGGAATGGCTGCTTGAAAACGCGCCCGTCGATAGCCGCTGGTGCCTGATCCATGCAACGCACATGACGGAGAGTGAAACGCGCGCCATGGCGAAGAGCGGCGCAGTTGCCGGTCTGTGTCCGATCACGGAGGCCAATCTCGGCGACGGCATCTTCCCGGCTCCGGGCTTTCTTTCCGAAGGTGGCCATTACGGTGTCGGATCCGACTCCAATATCTTGATTTCCGTTCCGGAAGAGTTGCGAACGCTTGAATATTCGCAGCGCCTCTCGCTTCGCGCGCGCAATGTTATCGCCGACGCCGGCCGTTCCACCGGCGAGAAACTTTTCCGCGGTGCACTTCAGGGCGGCGGCAGGGCGATGGCGTCGCCAAATGGCCTGGAGCGCGAGAAAAGTGCAGATTTTGTCGCACTTGATGTATCCGCCGTTCCATATCTTGCACCATCGCAAATTCTCGATCAGTGGATATTCGCGGGTGGCGTGGGCGTCGATTCCGTTTGGGTGCGCGGCAAGAAATGCGTCGGTGGCGGCCGTCATATCCGCCGCAGCGAAATCTCTGCCCGATTCAACAAGGTCATGGCTGAACTTCTTGAGGGCTGATATAGGGTCGGCGGAGACCAAGAACTGCCATTGGAGAAGGGGAGTGCGGACGTGACGACAGCATCGGCCGGGCAAACCCTGCACCAGCGTATCCTCGGCGATATAGAGGGCAGGATTGTTTCAGGCGAATGGCCGCCGGGGCACCGGCTGCCATTCGAGGTCGATCTCGCGGACCAGTATCAGTGTTCGCGTATGACCGTGAATAAGGTCATGAGCCAGCTCGCCAAAGCCGGATTGATCGAACGTCGCAAGAAGTCAGGCAGTTTCGTCCGTCAGCCGCAAATCCAGTCAGCCGTTCTGCAAATTCATGACATCGGCGCGGAAGTCGAATCGCTTGGGCTCGAATATGACTTCAAAATCCTTGAACGCGGACTGCGCAACGCGAATGCAGGGGATCGCGAACGACTGGATGTGGCGACCGGCACACCATTGCTTGAGATTCTCTGCATCCATCTTGCCGGCGCGCGGGAATTCTGCGTCGAGCAGCGTCTCGTCAATCTGAGTGCCGTGCCGGAAGCGGCCGAAACCGATTTCTCCGAAATCGCCCCGGGGCCGTGGCTGCTGGGTCATGTGCCGTGGAGCACTGCCGAACATCGCATCAGCGCGGAAACGCCTGCAAAGGAAATCACGCGTCTTCTGGGTATCGGCGACAGGCAGGCGTGTCTCGTGGTGGAGCGACGCACCTGGAGCAATTCCGGTGCCGTCACCTATGTGCGCTTTACCTATCCCGGCAATGCCCATGCGCTTGTGGCCCGCTTCAGCCCGTCGTCAGACTGACATTGCTGCCGCCTGCGGCAACCTTTAATCCTGAAATGCAAACCCTATATAGGGAAGGTCGATGATGAACGCTCAAAACCGGTAGAAACCGGTTAATTGACGTTAATCTGTATGACAAATCTTAAATTCACCTCTAAAATCAATAAGAAGACGGATTTCTCGATTTTTTCGAA
>NZ_JBQYSN010000005.1:0-108264 GCF_052686535.1 Agrobacterium sp. DKPNP3
TCCATGGTCGGCAACTGGCGCGTCTCGAATGGCGGCGCCAATTGCGACATGTTCCTGACGCTCACCAACCTCGGTGGCGGTTCGCGTGGCGGCACGCGTGGTTGCTCCGGCGAGCTGACGGCGATGGGGTCCTGGGAAGTGTCCGGCAAGATGGTCGTCTTCAAGAACCGCTCGGGTGACACGATCGGCCGCGTCTACAAGAGCGCCGATGCGCGCTTTGACGGCACGACCAATAGCGGCCAGCCACTCAGCCTCAGCCGATGAGCATGTCCGGTGTGGCCGGAATGTTCATTTTGCTCTAAGCCATTCCATTCGTCGCGGGTGCCTCGTTGCGCCCGCGATCGAGGTGCTTTTCCATGAAGCCATTGCCTGATTATAATCATAGTGTCGTTGAACAGCTCAACGCATTGACGGCAGCTGGCACCCTGCAGGCTGATGCCGCACAGCTTAGCGTCGCGGCCCATCTCGACAGAATTCTCGCCGATCTGAAGGCCCGCAAGCCCGCCAAGAAAAAGAGCGCCCTCGGCTGGATGTTCGCCCGCAAGTCCGGCCCGGCAACGACGGTCAAGGGATTGTATGTCTATGGCAGCGTCGGCCGCGGCAAGACCATGCTGATGGACATGTTCTACGAGATGGCGCCCGTCTCTTCCAAGCGGCGTTGCCATTTTCATGAGTTCATGGCCGACGTGCATAATCGCGTGCATGCGCACCGGCAGAAGCTGAAAAATGGTGAAACCAAGCAGGCCGATCCCATTCCGCCCGTTGCTGCCCAGCTTCTGGCGGAGGCGGAACTCCTGTGCTTCGACGAATTTTCCGTCACTGATATCGCCGACGCAATGATCCTTGCGCGGCTGTTCACCGAATTGTTCGCTCATGGCTGTACATTGGTAACAACCTCAAACGTCGTGCCTGACAATCTCTACAAGGACGGCCTCAATCGCGGCCTCTTCCTGCCCTTTGTTGATCTGCTGAAGAAATATGTTGACGTGGTGACGCTGGACAGCCCAACCGATTATCGGATGGAGAAGCTGGAAAGCCTGCCGGTCTACGTGACTCCGCTCGATGGCGCAGCGGATCAGGCCATGGACATGGCTTGGCGGCATATGACTGGCGGCCATCTCGTCGCTCCAACTGAAATCCCCATGAAGGGCCGCTCCATTCTCGTGCCGCGCGCCAGCGGCCGGGTCGCCCGTTTTTCCTTTTCCGATCTCTGTGAAAAGCCGCTGGGAGCTTCCGACTTCCTTGCCATCGCCAACAGGTTCGATACGATCTTCATAGACCACATTCCGTTGCTGAATGCCGACAAGCGCAACGAAACCAAGCGTTTTATCATCCTCATCGATGCGCTCTATGATCATAGCGTCAGGCTTTTCGCCTCTGCCGCTGCCATGCCGGAAGATCTCCTTGGAAAGCGCAAGGGTACGGAGGGTTTTGAGTTCGATCGCACAGCGTCGCGGCTTTTTGAGATGCGTAGCGCCGATTATCTGGCACTACATCAAGAAAAACGGCAGAAAGTTTGACACTTTCGTGACGCATTGTCTTACGTTTACGTAAGAAAATAATGATCTAAACGATTGAAAATACTGAGCAGAAAAGAATCTGTTGCCTATTTTGGTCAATGGGTCTAATCGGAGTGCGACAATTTGGCTGCCGGTTTGGCGCGGTGAAATTGAATTGAAGCTCAAGAGGAAGCATTCGATGGCTCGCAAAAAGATTGCACTTATTGGTTCTGGCATGATCGGCGGCACGCTGGCGCATCTGGCCAGCCTGAAGGAACTGGGCGATATCGTCCTCTTCGATATTGCTGATGGCATCCCACAGGGCAAGGGCCTGGATATTGCCCAGTCGGGCCCGGTTGAAGGCTTCAATGCAAAGCTCACCGGCGCTTCCGATTATGCTGCCATCGAAGGCGCTGACGTCTGCATCGTGACCGCCGGCGTTGCCCGCAAGCCCGGCATGAGCCGCGACGATCTTCTCGGCATCAACCTCAAGGTCATGGAGCAGGTCGGCGCCGGCATCAAGAAATATGCGCCGAACGCTTTCGTCATCTGCATCACCAACCCGCTCGACGCCATGGTCTGGGCGCTGCAGAAGTTCTCCGGCCTGCCGAAGAACAAGGTCGTCGGCATGGCCGGCGTTCTCGACAGCGCGCGCTTCCGCCTCTTCCTTGCTGAAGAATTCAATGTTTCGGTGGAAGACGTCACCGCCTTCGTTCTCGGCGGTCACGGCGACACCATGGTGCCGCTCGCCCGTTACTCCACCGTTGCCGGCGTTCCGCTGACCGACCTGGTCAAGATGGGCTGGCTGACGGCCGAGCGTCTGGAGCAGATCATCCAGCGCACCCGTGACGGCGGCGCCGAAATCGTCGGTCTCTTGAAGACCGGCTCGGCCTATTACGCCCCGGCTGCCTCGGCAATCGAAATGGCTGAATCCTATCTCAAGGACAAGAAGCGCGTCCTGCCAGCCGCTGCCCACCTCTCGGGCCAGTATGGCGTGGACGACATGTATGTCGGCGTTCCCACCATCATTGGTGCAGGCGGTATCGAGCGCATCATCGAGATCGAACTCAACAAGGAAGAAGAAGCCGCCTTCCAGAAATCCGTCGGTGCCGTCGCCGGGCTTTGCGAAGCCTGCGTCAACATCGCTCCGTCGCTGAAGTAATAGCCTCAAGCGGCTCCAAACAGGGATTATTCCATGAATATTCACGAATATCAGGCCAAGGCTCTTCTGAAGGGCTACGGCGCGCCGGTTGCAGAAGGCGTTGCCATTCTCAAGGTCGAAGAAGCCGAAGCTGCTGCAAAGCAGCTTCCCGGCCCGCTCTACGTCGTCAAGAGCCAGATCCATGCTGGTGGCCGCGGCAAGGGCAAGTTCAAGGAACTCGGCCCGGATGCCAAGGGCGGCGTTCGTCTGGCGAAGTCGATCGAAGAGGTTGTTTCCCACGCCAAGGACATGCTCGGCAACACGCTGGTAACGGCGCAGACGGGCGATGCCGGCAAGCAGGTTAACCGCCTCTACATCGAAGACGGCGCTGATATCGCCCGCGAACTCTACTGCTCGCTGCTGGTAGACCGTTCGGTCGGCCAGGTGGCTTTTGTGGTTTCCACCGAAGGCGGCATGGATATCGAAGCTGTCGCCCACGACAAGCCCGAGAAGATCCACACCATCGCCATCAACCCTGAAAAGGGTGTTTCCGATGCCGACGTTGCTGCGATCTCCAAGGCGCTTGAGCTTGACGGCGTTGCAGCCGAAGATGCCAAGTCGCTCTTCCCGATCCTCTACAAGGCCTTCAGCGAAAAGGACATGGCTCTCCTCGAGATCAACCCGCTGATCGTCATGGAAAACGGCCATCTGCGCGTTCTCGACGCCAAGGTTTCCTTCGACGGCAACGCCATGTTCCGCCATGACGACGTCAAGGCGCTGCGCGACGAGACCGAAGAAGACGCCAAGGAAATCGAAGCCTCCAAGTGGGACCTCGCTTACGTGGCGCTCGACGGCAACATTGGCTGCATGGTCAACGGCGCTGGCCTTGCCATGGCGACGATGGACATCATCAAGCTTTACGGCAAAGAGCCGGCAAACTTCTGCGACGTCGGCGGTGGCGCCGGCAAGGAGAAGGTTGCAGCAGCTTTCAAGATCATCACTGCCGACCCGAAGGTCGAGGGCATCCTCGTCAATATCTTCGGCGGCATCATGAAGTGCGACGTTATCGCCGAAGGTGTTATCGCCGCGGTGAAGGAAGTCGGCTTGCAGGTTCCGCTCGTTGTTCGCCTCGAGGGCACCAACGTCGAGCTCGGCAAGAAGCTCCTGAACGAATCTGGCCTTGCGATTACGGCTGCTGACGATCTGGACGACGCAGCCAAGAAGATCGTCGCGGCGATCAACGGCTAATTGAGGGACCGGAAATAATGTCTATTCTCGTTAATAAAGACACCAAGATCCTCGTTCAGGGTCTGACCGGCAAGACCGGTACCTTCCACACCGAGCAGGCACTTGCCTATTACGGCACGCAGATGGTCGGCGGTATTCATCCGAAGAAGGGTGGCGAAACCTGGACCGGTTCCAAGGGCGAAAGCCTGCCGATTTTCGCAACGGTTGCCGAAGCCAAGGAAAAGACCGGTGCGGACGCATCCGTGATCTATGTTCCGCCGGCAGGTGCAGCAGACGCGATCATCGAAGCCATCGATGCGGAAATTCCGTTCATCACCTGCATCACCGAAGGCATTCCGGTCATGGACATGGTGCGCGTCAAGGCTCGCCTCGACCGCTCCAAGTCTCGTCTTCTCGGCCCGAACTGCCCCGGCATCCTGACGCCGGAAGAATGCAAGATCGGCATCATGCCGGGCTCCATCTTCCGCAAGGGTTCGGTCGGTATCGTATCGCGCTCCGGCACGCTGACCTATGAAGCCGTGTTCCAGACCTCCAACGAGGGCCTCGGCCAGACGACGGCTGTCGGCATCGGCGGCGACCCGGTCAAGGGCACCGAGTTCATCGACGTCCTGGAAATGTTCCTCGCTGACGACGCCACGCAGTCGATCATCATGATCGGCGAAATCGGCGGTTCAGCTGAAGAAGATGCGGCGCAGTTCCTGATCGACGAAGCCAAGAAGGGCCGCAAGAAGCCGATGGCCGGTTTCATCGCGGGCCGTACGGCTCCGAAGGGCCGCACCATGGGCCACGCCGGCGCTGTCGTTTCCGGCGGCAAGGGCGATGCGGAATCCAAGATCGCTGCCATGGAAGCAGCGGGCATCAAGGTATCGCCTTCCCCGGCGCGCCTCGGCAAGACGCTGGTTGAAGTCCTCAAGGGCTGAGACCACATGAAACGGTGACGGGCGGCGCGGCTTGAAGCTCGCGCTGCCCGATGCCGCAAGAACGACAGACAGACGGCATACCGCCCCGGCGGCAGACAGCAATAATCAAAGCGGCAGGCCGGTCGAACGGCCCTAACGGCATCGAGGAGGCGGACGGATAAGTCCGCAAGAACACAATGGCAAGGCAAGAAGCGAACGAGCAGTTTCAGATCACGTCGTTTCTGGACGGCGCGAATGCAGCCTATATCGAGCAGCTCTATGCCCGGTACGAAGAGGATCCCTCTTCCGTGTCGCCGGAGTGGCAGAGCTTCTTCAAGGCACTGTCCGATAATCCGGAAGATGTGAAGAAGGCGGCCAAGGGCGCCTCCTGGAAGCGTGCCAACTGGCCGATCCCGGCAAATGGCGACCTGGTTTCCGCACTGGACGGCAATTGGGCCACGGTCGAAAAGGCCATCGAAAAGAAGGTTCAGGCAAAGGCTGAGGCCAAGAGCGCCGACACCGGCAAGCCCGTCAGCGAAGCCGAAGTGCTGCAGGCGACCCGTGACAGCGTTCGCGCCATCATGATGATCCGCGCCTACCGCATGCGCGGCCACCTGCATGCCAAGCTCGACCCGCTCGGCATTGCCGTTGCCGTCGAGGATTACAACGAGCTCTCGCCGAAGTCCTACGGCTTCGAGGAAAGCGATTACGACCGCAAGATCTTTATCGATAACGTGCTCGGCCTCGAATATGCGACCGTGCGCGAGATGATCGATATTCTGGAGCGCACCTACTGCTCCACCATCGGCGTCGAATTCATGCATATGTCCAGCCCGGAAGAAAAGGCCTGGATCCAGGAGCGTATCGAAGGCCCGGATAAGGGCGTCGCCTTTACAGCCGAAGGCAAGAAGGCAATCTTGTCGAAGCTGGTCGAAGCCGAAGGTTACGAACAGTTCCTCGACGTTCGCTTCAAGGGCACCAAGCGTTTCGGTCTCGATGGCGGTGAATCGCTTATCCCGGCGCTTGAGCAGATTATCAAGCGCGGCGGCCAGGAAGGGCTCGAGGAAGTCGTTCTCGGCATGGCTCACCGCGGCCGTCTGAACGTTCTGACGAACGTCATGGGCAAGCCGCACCGCGCCGTGTTCCACGAGTTCAAGGGCGGCTCGTTCAAGCCTGACGACGTCGAAGGCTCGGGCGACGTGAAGTATCACCTCGGCGCCTCCTCCGACCGCGAATTCGACGGCAACAAGGTTCACCTGTCGCTGACGGCCAACCCGTCGCACCTTGAAATCGTCAACCCTGTGGTCATGGGCAAGGCCCGCGCCAAGCAGGACCAGCTGGCCAAGCAGTGGGACGGGGACATCATTCCGCTGTCTGAACGCGCGAAGGTCCTGCCGCTGCTTCTGCATGGCGATGCCGCCTTTGCGGGTCAGGGCGTGGTTGCTGAAATTCTCGGTCTTTCCGGTCTGCGCGGTCACCGCGTTGCCGGAACCATGCACTTCATCATCAACAACCAGATCGGCTTCACGACGAACCCGGCCTTCTCCCGTTCGTCGCCCTATCCATCCGACGTTGCCAAGATGATCGAAGCGCCGATCTTCCACGTCAACGGTGACGATCCGGAAGCTGTGACCTATGCGGCCAAGGTTGCCACCGAATACCGCATGAAGTTCCACAAGCCTGTGGTCGTGGACATGTTCTGCTACCGCCGCTTCGGCCACAACGAAGGCGACGAGCCGGCGTTCACGCAGCCGAAGATGTACAAGGTCATCCGCGGCCACAAGACCGTCGCGCGCATCTATGCCGACCGCCTGATCGCCGAAGGCTTGATCAACGAGGGCGAATTCGAGAAGATGAAGGCCGACTGGCGCGCTCATCTCGAGCAGGAATTCGAGGCGGGCCAGTCCTATAAGCCCAACAAGGCCGACTGGCTGGACGGTCAGTGGTCCGGCCTGCGTGCCGCCGACAATGCCGATGAGCAGCGTCGCGGCAAGACCGGCGTGCCGATGAAGCAGCTGAAGGAAATCGGCAAGAAGCTGTCGACCATTCCGGAAGGCTTCAACGCCCACCGCACGATCCAGCGCTTCATGGAAAACCGCTCGCAGATGGTCGAGACCGGCGAAGGCATCGACTGGGCGATGGCGGAAGCACTGGCCTTCGGTTCGCTCGTCGTGGAGGGCCACAAGATCCGCCTTTCCGGCCAGGATTGCGAACGCGGCACCTTCTCGCAGCGTCACTCGGTTCTCTATGATCAGGAATCCGAAGAACGCTACATCCCGCTGGCAAACCTTGCGCCGACGCAGGCCCGTTACGAAGTCATCAACTCGATGCTTTCGGAAGAGGCGGTCCTCGGTTTCGAATACGGTTACTCGCTGGCCCGTCCGAATGCGCTGACGCTCTGGGAAGCCCAGTTCGGCGACTTCGCCAACGGTGCTCAGGTCGTGTTCGACCAGTTCATCTCGTCGGGTGAACGCAAGTGGCTGCGCATGTCCGGTCTGGTCTGCCTTCTGCCGCATGGCTATGAAGGTCAGGGTCCGGAACATTCGTCCGCCCGTCTGGAGCGCTGGCTGCAGATGTGCGCCGAAGACAACATGCAGGTTGCCAACTGCACGACGCCGGCAAACTACTTCCACATCCTGCGCCGCCAGGTGAAGCGCGACTTCCGCAAGCCGCTGATCCTGATGACGCCGAAGTCGCTGCTGCGCCACAAGCGCGCCACGTCTTCGCTGGCCGAGCTTGCAGGCGAGTCCTCCTTCCACCGTCTCCTGTGGGACGATGCCGAGGTCATCAAGGACGGCCCGATCAAGCTGCAGAAGGATTCGAAGATTCGCCGCGTCGTCATGTGCACGGGCAAGGTCTATTACGATCTGCTCGAAGAGCGTGAAAAGCGCGGTATTGACGATATCTATCTGCTGCGCGTCGAACAGCTCTATCCGTTCCCGGCCAAGGCGCTCATCAACGAGCTGTCGCGTTTCCGCAATGCGGAGATGGTCTGGTGCCAGGAAGAGCCGAAGAACATGGGTGCGTGGTCGTTCATCGATCCTTACCTGGAATGGGTCCTGGCCCATATCGACGCCAAGTACCAGAAGGTCCGTTACACGGGCCGTCCGGCTGCCGCCTCTCCGGCGACCGGCCTGATGTCCAAGCATCTGGCGCAGCTTGCTGCGTTCCTGGAAGACGCGCTGGGAGAGTGAGAACTCTCCCGCATCGCCCCGTATAAAAGACACCCGAATAACGGAACTAGATCATGGCCACTGAAATCCGCGTACCAACCCTCGGCGAATCCGTCAGCGAAGCGACCGTCGGCACCTGGTTCAAGAAGGTCGGCGACACCGTCAAGGCCGACGAACCTCTCGTTGAACTGGAAACCGACAAGGTTACCGTCGAGGTCCCAGCGCCCGCGTCCGGCGTTCTCACCGAAATCGTGGCGCAGAACGGCGAAACTGTCGGTCTCGACGCGCTTCTCGGCCAGATCGCCGAAGGTGCTGCCGGCGCTGCAACCTCTGCACCGGCTGCCGAACCGGCAAAGCCAGCTCCTGCCGCAGCCGCCGCTCCGGCTCCGGCTGCTTCTGCCGCCAGCGCCATGCCGCCGGCACCTGCCGCTGGCAAGCTGCTCGCTGAAAACAACCTGTCTGCCGATCAGGTCGACGGTTCGGGCAAGCGTGGCCAGGTTCTGAAGGGCGATGTGCTTGCTGCTGTCGCGAAGGGCGTTTCGGCACCCGCCGCCGCTCCGGCTCCGGTTGCTGCGGCTCCCCGTCCCGTTTCCGCCGAGCAGGATCAGGTTCGCGAAGAGCGCGTGAAGATGACGCGCCTGCGCCAGACGATCGCCAAGCGCCTCAAGGATGCTCAGAACACCGCCGCCATGCTCACCACTTACAATGAAGTGGACATGAGCGCGGTCATGGACCTGCGCAACCGTTACAAGGACGTGTTCGAGAAGAAGCATGGCGTCAAGCTCGGCTTCATGGGCTTCTTCACCAAGGCCGTGACACACGCGCTCAAGGAACTGCCTGCCGTCAACGCTGAAATCGACGGCACTGACATCATCTACAAGAACTATTGTCACGTCGGCATGGCTGTCGGCACCGACAAGGGTCTTGTCGTTCCGGTCATCCGCGATGCCGACCAGCTTTCCATCGCTGGCGTTGAAAAGGAACTCGGCCGTCTTGCCAAGGCAGCACGCGACGGTTCGCTCGGTATGGCCGACATGCAGGGCGGCACCTTCACCATCACCAATGGTGGCGTTTACGGTTCGCTGATGTCCTCGCCGATCCTCAATGCCCCGCAGTCCGGCATCCTCGGCATGCACAAGATCCAGGAGCGTCCGGTCGCCATCGGCGGTCAGGTCGTCATCCGTCCGATGATGTATCTGGCGCTCTCCTACGATCACCGTATCGTTGACGGCAAGGAAGCCGTGACCTTCCTCGTCCGCGTCAAGGAAAGCCTCGAAGATCCGGAACGTCTGGTTCTCGATCTTTAATCGGTCTTGCTTTTCGTTCCAGCGGGGTTTCAAGTGAAACTCCGCTGGAACACTACCTTGGAGAGCAGACGTGCAGCCGACATTTCTCGCCGCTTCCCCCTTTCTGCCGCTCATCGGTCTAAGCGTTCTTCTTCTCGTGGCGCATGTCCTGTTGCAAGGGATGATGGCGACCAGAGAATTGGGGCTTGAATGGAATGCCGGACCGAGAGACGGCGAGCAGAAGCCACAGGGCAAGCTGTCCGGTCGCGCTTTGCGCGCATCGGCGAATTTCCGGGAGACCTATCCGGCATTTCTGGCCTTGGCGTTCGGCGTTCTCATGGCGGGTGACCCGGCCGGAATTGCGCTTATCGGCGCGTGGTTGTGGTTGATCTGCCGCATCATCTATATTCCGCTCTATCTCGCAGGTGTGCCATATATCCGGTCTTTCGTCTGGTTGGGTTCAATGCTCGGACTTGCGCTGATGTTTGTCGTGTTGATGTTCTGAGGCTTGATGTGATGCACCAATATCTTATCGAACTTGCATCCCTGATGGCGATCTTCGCTTTCGCAATCGTATCGCCGGGCGCCGATCTTGCGATGGTCATGCGCCAGGCAATGGTTCATGGACGCAGGCAGGCCATCATCACCAGCTTCGGCGTTGGAACGTCGCTGATGTTCCACGTTACCTATACGATCCTCGGACTTGGCCTCATCATTTCCCAGTCGATCTATCTCTTTAACATCGTCAAATGGCTGGGTGTCGCCTATCTGATCTATATCGGCATCAAGGCGCTGCGTGCCGGCAAGACCGAGTTGCCGGGCGTCGAGGGTGAGGCTGTTCAGGCGAAAAGCAGCCAGACCGGGCTCAAGGCCTTCACGCTCGGTTTCGCCGCCAATGCGCTCAACCCAAAACCGGTGTTTTTCTTTCTGTCGATCTTTTCGACGGTGGTTCACGCGCATACGCCCGTTGGCATCAAGTTCGGATACGGGCTCGTCATGGCCAGTTGCCTTATCCTGTGGTTCGTCGGCGTCAGCCTGTTCATGACGACGCCGCGCATGCGCGCCGCATTTCAACGCGCCAGCCAATGGATCGACCGCACCAGTGGCGTGGTCTTCATCGCTCTCGGCATAAAACTCGCAACGGAAAAAGCGGCCTGAGTTTCAGGTCAAATGGAAGCTGGGCAATGATCCGATATCTTGCCCCTATAAAGCAGGAACCAGAACATGGCATATGATGTAGTTGTAATCGGCACCGGCCCCGGCGGTTATGTTTGCGCGGTCAAGGCGGCACAGCTCGGCCTGAAGGTCGCTGTCATCGAAAAGCGTGCGACCTATGGCGGTACCTGCCTCAATGTCGGCTGCATCCCCTCCAAGGCACTGCTGCACGCGTCCGAAACCTTCGCGCATGTTGCCCATGGCGTCGATTCGCTCGGTATCGAAGTCGCCGCCCCGAAACTGAACCTTGAAAAGATGATGGGCCACAAGGACAGCGTGGTGAAGGCCAATGTCGACGGCGTGTCCTTCCTGTTCAAGAAGAACAAGATCGATGCTTTCCAGGGTACCGGCAAGGTGGTTTCCGCCGGCAAGGTTTCCGTCACCAACGAGAAGGGCGAGACACAGGAAATCGAAGCGAAGAACATCGTCATCGCCACCGGTTCTGACGTTGCCGGCATTCCGGGCGTTCAGGTTGATATCGATGAGAGCGTCATCGTGTCGTCTACCGGCGCAATCGCTCTTTCCAAGGTTCCGGAAAAGCTGATCGTCGTCGGCGGCGGTGTGATCGGCCTCGAGCTTGGTTCGGTCTGGTCGCGTCTCGGCGCCAAGGTTACCGTCGTCGAATATCTCGACAACATTCTCGGCGGCATGGATGCCGAAGTTTCCAAGCAGGCGCAGCGTCTGCTTGCCAAGCAGGGCCTCGATTTCAAGCTCGGCGCGAAGGTAACGGCGGTTGAAAAGACCTCCGCCGGTGCGAAGGTCGTGTTCGAACCGGTCAAGGGCGGCGCTGCCGAAACCCTGGAAGCGGATGTCGTTCTGATCTCCACCGGTCGCAAGCCCTTCACGGAGGGACTCGGACTTGCTGAAGCCGGTGTGACGCTCGATAGCCGTGGCCGCGTTGAAATCGACGGCCACTTCAAGACCAATGTCGATGGCATCTACGCCATCGGTGACGTGGTGAAGGGCCCGATGCTGGCGCACAAGGCGGAAGACGAGGGCGTGGCGCTCGCTGAAATCCTTGCGGGTCAGCACGGCCACGTCAATTACGACGTCATTCCCGGTGTCGTTTACACCCAGCCGGAAGTCGCTTCCGTCGGCAAGACGGAAGAAGAGTTGAAGGCCGCGGGCGTCGCTTACAAGGTCGGCAAGTTTCCCTTCACAGCCAATGGCCGCGCCCGCGCCATGCAGGTGACGGACGGTTTCGTGAAGATCCTAGCCGACAAGGAAACGGACCGGGTTCTGGGTGGTCACATCATCGGCTTCGGCGCGGGTGAAATGATCCACGAAATCGCGGTGCTAATGGAATTCGGCGGTTCTTCGGAAGACCTCGGCCGCACCTGCCATGCACATCCCACCATGTCTGAAGCCGTGAAGGAAGCGGCGCTCGCAACCTTCTTCAAGCCGATCCACATGTGATCGGCGTTTGAGCCTGACGCTCAAATATTAAATTTCAGTCATCTGTTAAACCCCGGCTTGCCACGCAGGCCGGGGTTTCTCATACTCGCGACACAGCCTGTCTAACCTTTTGATAAAAGGCAATAAAATGGCGTATCGCACTCAAGTTTCCTTCACGGTTCCACAGCGCATCATCCATTGGGCGATGGCGCTTCTGATCCTCTTCAACCTCCTGTTTCCCGATGGCATGGAACATGCCTACCGTCTGATGCGGCGTGGAGAGGCATTGACGCCGGATCAGCTGTCATCGGCGAATATTCACGCCTATGTGGGTTTCACCGTTCTTTTCCTTGCGGTCGTGCGCCTCTGTCTGCGGCTGATGCAGGGCGTGCCGCCACATCCGCCTGAGGAGCCACGTGTCGCGCAGATTGCCGCCAAGGTGGCGCATTTTACGCTTTACGCGCTGTTCTTCATCCTGCCACTCTCCGGCATCGCCGCCTATTACTTTGGCGTGGGCGCGGCAGGCGATCTGCATTCCGGCCCGTTCAAGGTGCTGATGTGGGTTTTGATCGCGGGCCATGTCGTGGCTGTCCTTGTTCACCAGTTCTATTGGCGCACCAATCTCCTGAGGCGCATGACGCACGGCTAGGGTCTAAGCGGCGGTTTGTCGCGTTTCCTCCCCGCTGGAAAAAGAGGATGGTGGCCCCTGTCGCACCGTGCGGCTGGGGTTCAGGGATGCGAAACATCGAAGAGATATTGGCGGGCGCCGATTGGTGCGATTGTTTTCAGGGCGAAATGATGACGCCGGGAGCGACCTCGCTCGATGTGAGCAGGCTTCTCCTCGATCATCCTCCGGCATGGATTAGCGCGCTGATGGCGCTTCGAAACCGTGTCGTTTCGCTCTTCGGCTTAAAAACGGTCCAGTTGGTGGCCGGCGCTTCGGCGGGTGGATTTCCGGTTCTGTCGTCAAGCCGGGAGCGGACCGTGCTGGGTTTCGATGACCGTCATCTCGATTTCCGGATCGTCGTTGATCTCGAAGAAAAAGGAAGCGACCAGCTGGTGAGTGTCACCACCATCGTCAGGCGCAAGAATCTGTTCGGACGGCTCTATCTTCTCGCTGTCGGGCCGTTTCACCGCCGTATCGTGCCGGCGACGATGCGGCCGTTTTGCGCCAATGTCCGGCCTGTCAGCACCGGAAGTGAGTGGGTCAATCGACCCGCGTGAGGGTGAAGCCCTCTGCGCGCAGCAGTTCGACAAGGCCTTGTTGGCCCGGCAGATGCAGCGCGCCGACGGCCATGAAGACATTGCCCTTGGCAAGCTCAGGTGTGGCGCGGTCTGCCATGACGTGATTGCGGTCGGTGATAATGCGCTGTTCGAAGGCGGCGTAGCCCTGTTCGCTTTCCGCCGCTGTCTTTTTGGGGTCGATGCTTTTCAGCATGGGCATGGTCATGCCGATATCGCCGGCGACGTAGAGATCGGTCATGGTCGTCATCACGTCATCCATGCGGTCGCCCAGTTCCAGCGTTTCGATCAGTGCCTGAAGATGAAATTCCATCGGCAGCTCGGACATGGCCGTCAGCTGTTCGACCATCGTCTCCAGCCCGACGAGGCGCTTTCCGTTCGCAACCGCGTCTTCGGCAAGCTTCTTGTCGAGAAAGGAGAGGCCCGTTGCCTTGCGGGCGAACTCGCAGGCGGGCAGGGCGACGAAGCTCGAGAGCATCCAGGGCTTCATCCGCGAAACCGCATTCAGCGGAATGCCCCGCTCTTTCAAGCCCTTTTCGAGACGCGAAACATTTTCGGGCGACAGGATGTCGGTGATTGATTTGCCATCCAGAAACATGGTGAGTTCAGGCTTGCTCAGCAGCGACGCCGCAATTTTCCTGTCATCAAGGATCTCGTCCGATTCCACGATGACAGTCGCTGCCTTCTCAAAGGCGGGGCTGGCGGCCGCAGGCATCTCCAGAACACGCGGATCGGTGACATGCATGGTGCCGAGAAGATAGGATGGGAGGGTACCTGCCTTTTCGATGCGCCAGAAGTTGCCCTTGCCGTTCGGGATCGCTGCCGCTTCCTGCTCGATCTTTGCGAAAGCTTGCGGATCGGTTTTACGCATGTCTACGAGAATATCGCTGCCCGTGCACGTGACCTTCTGCTCGGCGGCCTCCGCCTCGCCCAGTGACAGCAGGGTCATGAGGAGGATGGCAACGGCTGTAACATGCAGGGCGGCCAGCAGCCAGAGCAGGGCATCGCCGGTTTTGCCCATGAGGGTGGCGGTCAGATTTTCAGGTTTCATCAGGCTTTGCATCGGTCCAATCCGGTTCTCGTTCACTTATAGAACGGCCGTTTGGATGTCTGGTTAATGTTTATGGTTAACCATTTCCTGTGTCATGCGCGAGGGTGCGCGTTGTCGTAGATTTCCAATAATCTTGCCGTATCGACGCCGGTATAGACCTGTGTGGTGGAGAGGCTCGCATGGCCGAGCAGTTCCTGAATGGTGCGCAGATCACCGCCGCCGGCCAGAAGATGAGTGGCGAAGGAGTGGCGCAGCGCATGCGGCGTGGCATTTTCCGGAAGGCCGAACGCGCCGCGCAGCTTCTGCATTTCCCGTTGGATGATGGCGGGCTGCAGCTTGCCGCCGCGTGCGCCGAGGAACAGCGGTTCACTCGCCGACAGGGCATAGGGGCAGAGCTTTTTGTATGTATCGACCGCTTCCGTCACCACGGCCAAAAGCGGCACGATCCGTGTCTTGTTGCCTTTGCCTGTTATACGCAGGCTGCGTGCGCCGGGCGGAAAATCTGCCGGCGTGAGGCTGAGTGCCTCTGAAATGCGCAGCCCGCAGCCATAGAGCAGCGAGAGGACGGCCGCATTGCGGGCTGCGATCCATGGCTCTTCATTTAACTGTGCCTTTGATGTCGTGATCTTCAGCGCCTGCCGATCGGTCAGCGGCTTCGGCAGGGATTTCGGTTGTTTTGGCGCGCGCATGGCGGTGGCGCCGGCGGCATTGACAAGGCCTTTTCGCTGAAGGTGGTGCAGCAGGGAGCGCAGTCCCGCCAGATGCCTGCCGAGGGAACGCGCACCAACGCCTTCCTTGCGCCTGTTGGCCAGAAAGGCGCGCAGATCGACAGGACGAAGATCGGCAATATCCGCAATGGAGGCTGGTTTGCCGATATAGCCTGTCAGGAAGGTCAGGAACTGACGCGTATCGCGCTCATAGGCTTCGACGGTATTGTCGGAAAGGCGGCGTTCACCGCCAAGCGCCGTCAGCCAGGCCTGGCGCTCGGCAAGCAGATCGGGGTCGGCAAATGTCAGGATTTCGGTCACGCGGCGCTCCATTCCACAGCGTGAATATATGCGCCTACGGTCAGCATTTGGTTAAGAGGTGGACTTTGCGGGGCGAGCGCCCTACATCCGGGCGGTTTCCTTTTTCCTGTCGCCGGGGCATGGTCGCCACATCATGGCAAAAGATTCGTCCGATCTGTTTGGGGCCCTGTTCGACCCGCCGTCGCCCACGCGCACGGTGCCCGTTCTTGTGCCCATGCCGGCGCCCGGGCCCTATAGTTACGCTGTGCCTGAAGATATGGTGGTGGACACTGGTTCCGTCGTTCAGGTGCCGCTCGGCCCCCGGCAGGTGTTTGGCGTGGTGTGGGACGAGACCGGAGAGAAAGCTGTCGATCCGAAGAAGTTGCGGCCCATTACCAAGAGTTTCGAGTGCCCGCCCATGAAGACGGAAATGCGCCGCTTCGTGGACTGGGTTGCCGCCTATACGCTGTCTCCGCCCGGTCTCGTGGCGCGCATGGCATTGCGCGCGCCGGCCGCCTTCGATCCCGAGCCGATGATCGAGGGGCTGCGGCTGACGGAAGGCAGGCCGGAGCGCCTGACCCCCGCCCGCGAGCGGGTGATGGAGCTGGCGGCCGAAGGGCACGGCTGGACGAAGAGCGGGCTTGCCCATGCTGCCGGCGTTTCGACCAGCGTCATCGACGGGCTTGTGAAACAGGGCGTGTTCGAGACGATCTTCCTGCCCGCGCCGCCTGTCGTGCCCGAGCCTGACCCTGATTATGTCGAGCCGCGTCTGGAGGGCCCGCAGAGACAGGCCGCTTCGGAGATACTGGAGGATGTGCGCAGGGGCGGCTTTCATGTCTCGTTGATCGACGGCGTGACGGGCTCCGGCAAGACCGAGGTCTATTTCGAGGCCGTGGCCGAAACGCTCAGGCAAGGCAAGCAGGTGCTCATCCTGTTGCCGGAAATTGCCCTGACAGCGGCGTTTCTGGAGCGCTTTCAGGATCGGTTCGGTGCAAAACCGGCGGAATGGCATTCCGACGTCTCACCCCGAATGCGTGAAAAAGTCTGGCGGCAGGCTGTCACCGGCGAGGTGAAGGTGGTAGCCGGCGCGCGCTCGGCGCTTTTCCTTCCCTTCAATAATCTTGGTCTCATCATTGTCGATGAGGAGCATGATCCGGCTTACAAGCAGGAAGACCGTGTTTTCTATAATGCCCGCGACATGGCGGTTGTGAGGGCGCGGATCGCCGAATTCCCCGTCGTGCTGGTCTCGGCCACGCCATCTGTCGAAAGCCAGGTGAACGGCAGTTCCGGCCGTTACAACACGATTCACCTGCACACGCGTTTTGGCGATGCGGCCATGCCGGACCTTCATCTCGTTGATATGCGCCGACACCCGCCGGAGCGCGGAGGGTTTCTGTCACCCGTCCTGCTGCGTGGGATCGGCAAGACGATCGAAAAGGGTGAACAGGCGCTGCTGTTCCTCAATCGACGCGGCTATGCGCCGCTGACGCTTTGCCGGGTCTGCGGCCACCGTTTCCAGTGTCCGCAATGTTCCAGCTGGCTGGTGGAGCACCGGTTCCGCAATCAGTTGCAGTGCCATCAGTGCGGCCATAACGAGCCAACGCCCGATCATTGCCCGGAATGCGGCACTTTTGATCATCTCGTGGCTTGCGGGCCGGGTGTGGAGCGCATCGCCGAAGAAGTGGAGAAACATTTCCCCGAGGCCCGCACCATCGTGCTCTCCTCCGATCTGATGGGCGTCAAGCGGCTGCGGCTGGAGTTGGAGGCGATCGTTAAAGGGGAAGCAGACATCGTTATCGGCACGCAGCTCGTTGCCAAGGGGCATAACTTCCCGCTGATGACGCTTGTTGGCATCGTTGATGCCGATCTCGGCCTTGCCAATGGCGATCCGCGGGCGGCGGAGCGAACCTTTCAGCTGCTTTCGCAGGTAACGGGGCGCGCCGGGAGAACGGGGCGCAAGAGCCATGGTTTGCTGCAAACCTATCAGCCACAACATCCGGTCATGCAGGCCATCGTTTCCGGTGATGCCTCTGCATTCTACGAGAGGGAGATCGTGGAGCGCGAAAAGGCCGCGCTACCGCCCTTCGGACGGCTTGCCTCGATCATCGTTTCGGCCGATACGCGCGGAGAAGCGGAAACGCATGCGAGAGGTCTGAGGGCTGCGGCCCCGCAGGTAACCGGCATCATGCTGCTTGGCCCGGCGGAAGCGCCGCTGGCGCTGATCCGCGGTCGGCACCGTTTTCGGTTGCTGGTACACGGGCGGCGCAATTCCGACATGCAGTCGTTTCTGCGCACGCTTCTGGCCAATGGTCCGAAGGAGCGCGGCAGCGTGCATGTGCAGCTGGATATCGATCCGCAAAGTTTCCTCTGAACTTTGCGGGCGCAGGCGTTTTCCAGCTGTCGCGACCGTGGCATAAGGCGAGCGAACAACAGAATCGATTGGGGAACGATATGGAGTTTTATTTTCCGGCCGAATTCGGCGAACAGTTGGCTTTCGGCGCGGCGTTGGTATCGGCCATCATCGGGCTGTTTTTCATGTTTGCACCCGGCTTGACGCTTCGGGCTTTCGGTCTGCTGCCCGCCGGCGAACGACGGGATGGCTATGCGCTGGTGCGCTCGTCGCTTTCCGGCTTTTATCTCGGCCTCGGCGCCGCCGCCCTGCTTCTCGCCCAGCCCATGGTCTATCTCGCCTTCGGTGCGGCATTCGGCCTCAGCGTGTTCGGCGGGATACTCTCCATCCTCTCTGATGGTGGCGCAAGCATGCGGAATCTCTTACTTCTGGTTGTGCACTTTCTGCTCGCCGCACTCTCGTTGAGCTACGTCTTCGGGCTGGTCTGAAACCGGCTTTTTGGCTTTTGCGCCTCACAGGCGCTTGATCCTGAGCGAAATCGGAAAATTAAAACGCATTCCCCCTTGCCCAAACGGCGCTTTCCGCTATTACGCGTGTTGCGAGTCCCGGCGTCCTATGCTAGACGGACCGCGAAATTGGGAAAAGGCAGGGGGGAATTCCGGTCTTTTTCGGGGAAATTGAAACGATTTCAAGAATTTGATGCGGTGGAGCCCCATCGCTGATGGTCTTGGACGATTAGCAGGGAAAAAGTGCCCGTGGCAGAGACCTCCCAGGGAACATCCGGTGTAGCGGAAAGGTATGCGTCTTCGCTTTTCGAGCTTGCTTTGGAAGCGGGTACGGTCGAAGCGGTTCAGGCCGAACTGGACAAGTTTGGCGCTCTTCTCGACGAAAGCGATGATTTGAAGCGTCTGGTTGCGAGCCCGGTATTTTCCGCCGAGGACCAGTTCAAGGCAATCACCGCAATCTGCGAAAAGGCCGGCATCAACGGTCTCGCGCTGAATTTCCTCAAGGTCGTTGCGAATAATCGCCGTCTCTTTGCCGTTCCCGGCATGATCCGCGCCTACCGCACCATTGCTGCCGCCCACCGCGGCGAAATCACCGCCGAGGTTACCTCGGCACATGCGCTCGACGAGGCGCAGGAAACTGAACTGAAGGCGGCGCTGAAGAGCGTTACCGGCAAGGATGTGGCGGTTTCCGTTACCGTCGATCCCTCGATCCTCGGTGGTCTGATCGTCAAGGTCGGCTCCCGCCAGATCGATACGTCTCTTCGCACCAAACTTTCCACCCTTAAGCTTGCACTGAAAGAGGTTGGCTGATGGATATCCGCGCCGCGGAAATTTCCGCAATTCTGAAAGATCAAATCAAAAATTTTGGCAACGAGGCGGAAGTCTCGGAAGTCGGCCAGGTGCTTTCCGTCGGTGACGGTATTGCTCGCGTTTACGGTCTCGACAATGTTCAGGCTGGTGAAATGGTCGAGTTTCCGGGCGGCATCCGCGGCATGGCGCTCAACCTCGAAGCCGACAATGTCGGCGTGGTTATCTTCGGTTCCGACCGTGACATCAAGGAAGGCGACACCGTAAAGCGGACTGGCGCTATCGTTGACGTCCCCGTTGGCCCGGAACTGCTTGGCCGCGTCGTTGACGCGCTCGGCAACCCGATCGACGGCAAGGGCCCTATCAATGCCGCCAAGCGTTCGCGCGTTGACGTCAAGGCTCCCGGCATCATTCCCCGCAAGTCGGTTCATGAGCCGATGTCGACCGGCCTCAAGGCCATCGATGCCCTCATCCCGGTTGGCCGTGGCCAGCGCGAGCTCGTCATCGGCGACCGCCAGACCGGCAAGACCGCGATCATTCTCGACACGATCCTGAACCAGAAGGCCATTCACGACAATGGCCCTGACGGCGACAAGCTTTATTGCGTCTACGTCGCTATCGGCCAGAAGCGGTCGACCGTTGCCCAGTTCGTGAAGGTTCTGGAAGAGCGCGGCGCGCTGCAGTATTCGATCATCGTTGCTGCGACCGCTTCCGATCCGGCTCCGATGCAGTACCTTGCTCCGTTTGCCGGTTGCGCCATGGGCGAATACTTCCGTGACAACGGCAAGCATGCTCTCATCGGTTACGACGACCTTTCCAAGCAGGCTGTTGCTTATCGTCAGATGTCGCTGCTGCTGCGCCGTCCTCCGGGCCGCGAAGCTTATCCGGGCGACGTTTTCTACCTCCACTCGCGTCTTCTCGAGCGCGCTGCAAAGCTCTCCGACGAAATGGGCGCTGGCTCGCTGACGGCTCTGCCTGTCATCGAAACCCAGGGTAACGACGTTTCGGCGTTCATTCCGACCAACGTGATCTCGATCACCGATGGCCAGATCTTCCTCGAAACCGACCTGTTCTATCAGGGTATCCGCCCGGCCGTTAACGTCGGTCTGTCGGTTTCGCGTGTTGGCTCTGCCGCCCAGATCAAGGCGATGAAGCAGGTTGCCGGCTCGATCAAGGGTGAACTCGCTCAGTATCGCGAAATGGCCGCTTTTGCCCAGTTCGGTTCGGACCTCGATGCCTCGACGCAGCGCCTGCTGAACCGCGGTGCTCGCCTGACCGAGCTTCTGAAGCAGCCGCAGTTCTCGCCGCTCAAGACGGAAGAGCAGGTTGCGGTGATCTTCGCCGGCGTCAACGGTTACCTCGACAAGGTTGCAGTCGCACAGGTCGGCAAGTTCGAGCAGGGTCTGCTCTCCTACCTCCGGTCGGAAGGCAAGGCGATCCTCGACACCATCCGCACGGAAAAGGCTATCAGCGACGATACCAAGGGCAAGCTCAAGGCCGCTCTTGATAATTTCGCCAAGTCTTTCTCTTAAATCAGGGCTCTTTTACTCGGACGGATAACGGATGCCTTCACTAAAGGATCTGAAAAACCGCATTGCCTCCGTAAAGGCGACGCAGAAGATTACCAAGGCGATGAAAATGGTCGCCGCGGCGAAGCTTCGGCGCGCCCAGGAAGCTGCGGAGGCCGCCCGGCCTTATTCGCAGCGCATGAGCGCCGTTCTTGCCAATATCGCGAATGCGGTTGAGGCGGACGTTGCTCCGGCGCTGATGACCGGCACCGGCAAGGACGATGTGCATCTGCTCGTCGTCTGCACGGCTGAGCGTGGCCTTTGCGGCGGTTTCAACTCGCAAATCGCCCGTTTTGCCCGCGATCACGCCCGCAAGCTGATTTCGGAAGGCAAGACGGTCAAGATCATCACGGTCGGCAAGAAGGGTTACGACGCGCTGCGTCGCGAATTTGCAGCCAACATCATCGAGCGCATCGAGTTGCGCGACGTGAAGAAGGTCGGTTTTGAAAACGCCGACCAGATCGCCAAGAAGGTGATTTCGCTCTTCAACGCGGGTGAGTTCGATGTCTGCACGCTGATCTATTCGGAATTCAAGTCCGTCATCAGCCAGATCCCGACCGGCCTGCAGCTCATTCCCGCCGCAACGCCCGTTGTGGAAGAGGATGCCGCAACGCAGAACGCCGTCTACGAATATGAGCCGGATGCGGCTTCTATTCTGGAAGACCTTATTCCGCGCAACATTTCGGTTCAGGTTTTCCGGGCTCTGCTCGAAAACGTTGCCGGTGAAATGGGCGCCAAGATGAGCGCGATGGATAATGCAACGCGCAATGCCGGTGAGATGATCAACAAGCTGACGCTGTCCTACAACCGTCAGCGTCAGGCTCAGATCACCAAGGAACTCATTGAAATCATTTCGGGCGCGGAAGCGCTCTGAGGTAAGGAAAGAGGGTAAGGATAATGGCTAAGGCAGCTACCCCCAAGAAAACCGCAGCGGTGAACGGCGCGGGCAAGGTTACCCAGGTTATCGGCGCTGTTGTCGACGTGGCGTTTGAAGGCGAACTGCCTCCGATCCTGAACGCGCTCGAAACCGAGAACAACGGCAACCGCCTGGTTCTGGAAGTCGCGCAGCACCTCGGTGAAAACGTCGTTCGCACGATCGCCATGGACTCGACCGAAGGTCTGGTTCGCGGTCAGAGCGTTTCGAACACCGGCGCTCCGATCTCCGTTCCGGTTGGTCCGGAAACGCTCGGCCGTATCATGAACGTCATCGGCGAACCGGTTGACGAAGCTGGTCCGATCGTGACCGCTTCCAAGCGCGCCATCCACCAGGACGCCCCTGCTTATGTCGAGCAGTCGACCGAGGCACAGATCCTCGTCACCGGCATCAAGGTCGTCGACCTTCTGGCTCCTTACGCCAAGGGCGGTAAGATCGGTCTGTTCGGCGGCGCTGGCGTTGGCAAGACCGTTCTCATCATGGAACTCATCAACAACGTTGCCAAGGCGCACGGCGGTTACTCCGTATTCGCCGGCGTTGGTGAGCGTACCCGTGAAGGTAACGACCTATACCACGAAATGATCGAATCGAACGTCAACAAGCTCGGCGGTGGCGAAGGCTCCAAGGCTGCGCTGGTTTACGGACAGATGAACGAACCGCCGGGCGCTCGCGCTCGCGTCGCTCTGACCGGTCTGACGATCGCTGAGAACTTCCGTGACGAAGGCCAGGACGTTCTGTTCTTCGTGGACAACATTTTCCGCTTCACGCAGGCTGGTTCGGAAGTGTCGGCTCTTCTCGGTCGTATTCCTTCGGCCGTTGGTTATCAGCCGACGCTCGCAACCGACATGGGTCAGATGCAGGAACGCATCACCACGACGACCAAGGGCTCGATCACCTCGGTTCAGGCCATTTACGTTCCCGCCGACGACTTGACCGACCCGGCACCGGCCACCTCGTTCGCCCACCTGGACGCAACGACGGTTCTGTCGCGCTCGATCGCTGAAAAGGGCATCTACCCGGCTGTTGACCCCCTCGACTCCACCTCGCGTATGCTGGACCCGATGATCGTCGGCGAAGAGCACTATGAAGTGGCTCGTAAGGTTCAGTCGACCCTGCAGCGCTACAAGTCCCTTCAGGACATCATCGCCATCCTCGGCATGGATGAACTGTCGGAAGAAGACAAGCTGACGGTTGCCCGCGCCCGCAAGATCGAGCGCTTCCTGTCGCAGCCGTTCTTCGTCGCTGAAGTCTTCACCGGCTCTCCGGGTAAGCTCGTTGCTCTCGAAGACACGATCAAGGGCTTCAAGGGCCTGGTCAACGGCGAATACGACAATCTGCCGGAAGCTGCCTTCTACATGGTCGGTTCGATGGAAGAAGCCATCGAAAAGGCAAAGAAGCTGGCTGGCGAAGCTGCCTGATGATGAATTGGCGGGCGCGTGGTTTAACCGCGCGCCTTGCCGGCAATGATGGCGAAACCAAAAAGGCTTTGTCGGCATTGTAACAGACAAGTCCGTGACGCCCGCGTAATTGAAAAGAAGTGAATAGCCATGGCTGACAGTTTCAAATTCGATCTCGTTTCCCCGGAGCGTCTGCTCGTTTCCGAAACGGTTACGGAAGTCGTCATCCCGGCTACGCTGGGTGAAATGACCGTTCTGGCCAACCATGCGCCGACGATGACCACGATCAAGCCGGGTCTGGTAACGGTGAAGTTCGCCTCCGGTGAAACGCATAAATATGTCGTTTTCGGTGGATTCGCCGATATTCTCCCGACGGGCTGCACGCTTCTTGCCGAATCCGCCGTTTCGGCCGATGATATGTCTCCCGACACGCTGCAGCGGCGCATCGACGCGGCTAAGGCGGAAATCGAAGAAGGCAATCATCACCACGAGCATCTGACAAAGCTTGAGAAGCATCTTTACGAACTGACGAACCTGCATGAGGTTCTCGTTGCTGCTTGAAAGCACCGGGCGGGTTCTTCGGAATGACTGCCCACAAAAGAGATAAAGCAGAAAGCGGCCTTCAGGGTCGCTTTTTTGTTTCAAGCGCCGCGCAGTTGGGGAGGCAGCGGCCGGATCAGTCCGATACAACTTGAACCGGCGTAAATCTTCCCAAATCGATTCCGAATTTCTGCACTATGGGTTAGATGTTGTAGCGAGGATCAGGTGGCACTGTGGCTGCCACCGCAGAATGAAGCGGCGCTTCATGTTACGGAGGATGAGTCCCGGTGTCGGCACAAACAAGCTTTCGGGTCGTTTCGAGAACCGCCATGCGCGACGGCATTCTGGCCGAAGGCGACCGTGCGGTCCCTGAGGAAGTGCCGATCGCATTTTCTTATGGTGGCAGCACCCACGCCGTAATGATGGCGAGCCCGGCGGATCTGGAAGATTTCGCGGTGGGTTTTAGCCTGACCGAGGGCATCATATCGGCGCGCGGCGATATCAACGCCATCGAGGTCGTTGAAGCCGGAGAGGGATTCGACGTCCAGGTAGATCTCATGGATGCGGAGGCGGATGCGTTGCGCGCGCGCCGCCGGCACATGGCTGGCCCCGTTGGCTGCGGTCTTTGCGGCATCGAGTCGATAGAGCAGGCGGTCCGCATTGTGCCCGATGTCAGCGGTATCTCGATGTCGGTTGGAAGTGGGCACATCGTCGCCGCCATGAGAGCCTTGAATGACGCTCAAGCATTGAACCGTGAGACGAGGGCGGTTCATGGCGCTGGCTTTTACCAGCCGAGAAGCGGCCTGCGGGCAGCGCGTGAGGATGTCGGGCGCCACAACGCGCTCGACAAGCTGGCGGGCGCCGTCATGAATGCGGGCATCTCCGCAGCGAGCGGGATTGTGGTGGTCACCAGCCGCCTCTCAGTGGAAATGGTCCAGAAAACCGCACTCTTGGGCTGCCCCGTGGTGGCCGCCATTTCTGCGCCCACCGGACTGGCGATTGAGACCGCGGAAAGAGCCGGGATTACTCTTGTCGCGCTGGTCCGGGGTGAAGATTTTGAAATCTTCACCCGTCCAGACCGGATCATTTTTTAAGATCCGTGCGTTGGTGAGGTCGGTGACTTCAGAGTATTTCCGCTGATCACGTGATTACCGAAAATGCTCTTTCCTGTTTTTTGCCGCATTGGTCGACGACGCATCGAATACGCTTCGGCTGCAAATATTCTAGAATTCGGCCCATTCCGCAGCCGCGTTTCCATATGTTTTTGCCGGAGCGAATCGTGTTTGCTGCGGGGCCTGCAGGCGTGTAACGGTGGCGGCCTTTCTGTCGAGAGGCTGATGAGATGACACCGGAGCCTCGCGGGAAATCTTGAACTGTCGCAGCAGCTCGTAGAGATTGTCTGCCTCATTGGCGAGGCCGTGGCTGGCGGCCGTGGTTTCTTCAACCATGGCTGCGTTTTTCTGGGTCGCCTGATCCATGATGTTGACCGCCTGGTTAATTTCCTTCAGCCCGTTTGCCTGCTCGCGCGATGCTTCAACAATGGCCGAAACGTTGGCGTCTATTTCTCCCATCTGCGACTGAATATCGCGCAACGCGTCGCCCGTCTTGCCGACGAGATCGACGCCGCTCGCAACCTGCTGACGGGAAGTGTTGATCAGCGACTTGATCTCCTTGGCGGCGACGGCAGAGCGCTGGGCCAACTCCCGGACTTCCTGCGCGACCACCGCAAAGCCCTTGCCCGCTTCACCGGCACGGGCGGCTTCAACGCCTGCGTTCAATGCCAGCAGGTTGGTCTGGAAAGCAATGTCATCGATGACGCCGATGATATTGGTGATCTCGCCCGACGAGCGCGAAATCGCATCCATGGCGGATATGGCCTGCTGCACGACATCGCCGGAATGTTCGGCATGTTCCCTTGTCCGCAGCACCAGCTTACCCGCTTCACCGGCACGCTGGCTGGCATCGGCAACGGTGGTGGTGATTTCTTCAAGGGCGGCAGCGGTCTCTTCCAGTGACGCGGCCTGTTGCTCGGTCCGCTGGGAAAGCTGATCGGCGGCGATCCTGATTTCACCGGAGCCTGAGGCGATTGTCGAGGCATTGTGAGCGATGGTCTGCATGGTGGCCTGCAATTTGCCGACTACTTCGTTGAAGTCGGCTCTGAGCTTCTCCATGCTTGGCACGAAACTGGTATCGAGGCGCTGGACAAGGTCGCCCTCGGCGAGCGATCGCAGGGCGCCGGCGAGAGTGCTGATGGCGCTCATGCGCGGCGTGACATCGGTGGCGAATTTCACCACCTTCACAACCTTTCCGGCATCATCGACAACGGGATTATAAGCCGCCTGAATCCATATTTCCTTGCCATTCTTGCCGTAACGAACAAATTCGTCGGAAATGAACTCTCCGCTTGCCAGACGCGGCCAGAAATTCGCGTAGTCGGTAGAGGCGGCATAGGCAGGATCGCAGAACATCCGATGGTGCTTGCCTTCGATTTCCTTCAGATCGTAATTCACCGTTGCGCAGAAGTTGGGATTGGCGGTGATGATGGTGCCGTCGGGCAGAAACTCGATGGTTGCCTGCGAGCGGGACAGTGCCTCAAGCTTGCCGGCATCGTCCACCGCCTTGATCTTCTTGGCGGTGATGTCGGTGGCGATCTTGATGACCTTGTATGGCTTGCCGGAGCGGAAAACCGGGTTGTAGGAGGCCTCGATCCAGATAACGCTGCCGTCCTTGCGGACACGGCGATACTCTTTGGCCTGAAACTCGCCGCGGGCGAGGGATGCCCAGAACTCGTCGTAGGCGCGCGACGTGGCAAGCGTGTTGTCGCAGAAGATGCGATGGTGTTTGCCGACGATCTCGGTGAGCTCATAACCGAGCGCCGCACAAAAGTTCTTGTTGGCCGTCAGGATGTTTCCTTTAAGATCGAATTCTATAACCGCCTGTGATCTCGAAATGGCGTCGAGCATGTTTTTATTGTCGGCACTTTTCCCTAAACCCAGCATTACACGTCCCCCAAAATCAGCCTAGGGCGCGGCACGCTGCACACCCGGGTGCGCGCCACGCCATATCACGTTGAACAACGAACAGGTTTGCCGCGAAGCGGCGATGCAGGCACTTCTCTATGTCGGCCCTGGGTCAGGTATCGTCCGTTTACGATTACGAGTCGGCGCGGTTCTGATCTATGGCTTTTAATATTAGATATCTATAATATTAAAATGTTCTTATTTTAATATTGCCCTCGGTAGCATAAAACTAAACCGCCGGGCGGCGGCTCCGGCGGTCTGGATTGGTCAGTCGTCACACTTGATGCTGCCAGCGGGCAAGGTGCGCTTATGCTGCGAGGTCTTCAGCCTCTGTGCCCTTGAACATCTTCGCAAGGTTCAGGAAGCAGATCATGCCGTGTTCGTTGGCAATGATGCCTTCAGAATAAGACTTGTCGAAAGAGGCCGAGATTTCCGGAACCGGCTGAACCTGGTTTGCCGGGATCGTGAGGATGTCCGAAACGCGGTCTACAAGCATGCCAATGACCATGTTGTGCACTTCTGCTACCACGATGGCACTGCGTTCGTTGGCAACGGTGCTCTTCATGCCGAGCTTGTGTGCAAGATCGATGATCGGAATAACCGACCCGCGCAGGTTCATGACGCCGATGACGTCTTTCGGCGCGTGTGGAATGGGCGTGGAAGGCGCCCAGCCGCGGATTTCGCGAATGGTCGTCGTCTTCACGCAGAATTCCTGATCATGCAGGCGGAATGCGATGATTTCGAGCGTCTCACCGCCAAAATTGGTAGAGTTAATCATTGCCATCAGAATTCTTCCCAATGCTCGCTGTGGAGGCCGGCGCAAGTGCACCGACACTTGCAATGCGAATTTGGCGTTCTGCCTGGTGCCTGAACAGCCGGAAAAAATATTTCCGTCTTCAATGGCAGAGTCGTAGCACGAGATGGTTTCGCAAACCTAAATGCGAAGCGGTCAAGCAGACTTTTCGCTTTTTCAGATCAGGAAAAGGCTTTTTTTGATATTACGCAGCGTCCTTGCGTAAAACCGCTCCGCAGTTTCACTAGAAAGGCTAATATTCCTTCTCGTAAAAAATGCCCGCCGCGCCTTCACCGTTGCCGCCGGCCTCCCCGCGCAGTTTTACACCACGGCCAACATCAAGATTGATGATGGCCTTTGCACCGGAATCGCCGCTTTGCTGCAGTTCCAGATAGGTTCTTTCATTGAGATACTTGCCGGCGGAAACGCGGGCCTGTCCCTGGGAATCGGTGGAAATATCGAGATCGTCGACGCCAAGATTACTTCTGAGCTTATCGAACAGGGAGGTGGAGCGCCCGCCCGCCAGCTGAGCGGCGGCATCGGCCAGCCGCGCGATCTGCAGCGCCGATAGCTTCGACATGGACTGGCCGAAGATCAGCTGTGCCATCACTTCATCCTGCGGCAGGGCAGGGGCGGAAGAGAAGGCAAAGGTTGGATCGTTGGCATTGCCTGACACCGACACCGTAACGGTTGTCGATCCAACCGTCGAATCCGCCTTCATGTCCAGAACGGGAACAAGCCCGCCACCGAAGGTGATATTGCCCGTGGTGAAATCCAGGCGACGGGTGAGGATTTCCAACCGGCCGCGACGCATTTCGAATCCGCCGGAAATGGCAGGAGCGGCAGCGGTGCCGCGAATGGTGAGGTTGCCGGTGAGTTCTGCATCGATGCCACGTCCGCGAACGAAGATTCCGCTCGGGGCGTTCACTTGCAAGTCGAGATTGATCGTCGAGGAACTGCCGCTTCCACCCTGATCAGCCCCAAGCGCCTTGGCCTGTGCACGCACCTTTGGCGGCGCGTTCTTGTGTTTGACCTCGATTTCCGTCAGCGAGGCCGGAAGTTTTTCCGGAATGGTGATGGCACTCCTGTCCAGCGTCAGATTACCGCCAAGCACAGGGGAATTCAGCAACGGGCCCTTCAGCGTCAGCGTGCCGCTGACCACTGTCGTCACCAGCGTGCCGTCATTGTAACCGGCACGATCCAGCCTGATCGATATATCTGCCGGGAATCCGCCGCCTGATATGCCGACGCTGCCCGTTCCCGAGATCGTTCCGCCACCGGCCAGCCTGCCGCTCAACCGGGAAATGACGGCGCGGTCGCGGTCGAAAGTGATGGTCGCGCCAAGGTCGTTGACGGTGAGGTTCCTGCGCACGTCGGTCAGGCGCGTACCGTCCGTGGTGATAGTGCCGGTCACAACAGGAGCCGAAGCACTGCCGGAAATTTTCACGTCAATGGCTGCGGTGCCGTCGACATCAAGCCCTTGCGCTGCGGTCTGCGCTGCGACGGCGGAGAAGGGCAACCTGCCTGAAAACGACATAGAAAGCGGTCGGTTGCCAGCGATGCCGAGCGAGCCCCCGCCGGAGAGCAACATGCCGCCCTGGCCTGAGACGTTGGTGTCGATCTGAAGGTTTCCGCCAGTAAAACGACCATTGGCCTTGATGCCGAGCGCAGCAAGCCCTGCAGCGCGGGTCTGCGCGACCTCCGCATTGGCCCAGTTCAGATTATAATCGACGGAGGGGTTGGACGCTGCGCCCTCGGCACTGACCGTGCCGGAAATGCTGCCTGCTGCATCCAGTCCGGTGGCGAAGGCATTGGCGAGGCTGGCCGGCAGCGAACGGATCTCGGCGTTGATGTCGAGCGTGGATCCAGCCGTTCCGCTGACCTCGATGCGTCCGTCGCCGGTCACGATGGTCAAACCGGAAATTCGGGCAGTGCCGTTCTGAATAGCGATGGTGCTGGGTTTGTCCAGACGCACCGGAATGCCCCTTGGCGCCGCCGAGAAAGCGTCGAGCCGGACCGTCATCGGCGATCCGCCGGTTTCGGCACTGCCTTTCACCACCAGCGGCGCATTGTCATACCGGCCGTTGACATCAAATTGCGTCGTCGTGCCGGAATGACCAATGGTGGCGCTGAGGCCGGATATTGCGGCGGCACCGGCATTGATACTGTCGGCACTGATCCTGCCATTGATGGCGAGCGCCTTGAGGTCGTCGATAGAGATATCGGCGGCCAGTTTTGAAATCGTTGTCGTGCCCTGGCGAATGCTGCCGCCATTAGCCTTGATCGTTGCGGCGATCTTGCCGTCGGTGTTGCTTAGCGCGATATCGCCGGCGATGTCGCCATCCGCCTGCTGGGCCGCGAGGGCCGCCAGCAGGGAAAGATCGGGAAAATTAAAGGAAAGATTGCCCGTCGGCAGGAATTGCTGCGAAAATTCCAGCTTTCCGTTCAGGACGTTACGGCCAACGGTGATATTGAGTTCCGGAATTGCCGTGCCTTTTTCGGTCTGCACCACATTGGCATTGGCGTCGATCTTCTGCCGGTCAAGACTTCCGCTCGCCGTCAGCTTGGCCTGCGGCGCGGCCGGGTCGGCCTTGCCGGAGGCGTTGACGGTCAGGGCCTCCAGCCGCCGTCCCGCAAGCAGCGCACTTTCGGACGTCAGGCTCACAGTGAAGTCAGGGGCGGCGAGCGCGCCGCTCGCTTCGATGGTGAAATCGGCGACACCCTTCGCCTGGGGCGTCAGCTTTTCCAGCGCCGGGAATTTGCCCTTGAGGTTGGCGCTCAGCGCATCATTTTCGAGACTGACATTACCTTCCGCCTCGATCGTTCCGGACTTGATAGCCAGGTTCTCGACACGGGTGCGCCCGCCGATCGTCACGTCGACATCACCCTGAAGGGCGGTGGTGCTGTCGAATTTTTCCGCGAGCGCTGGAGGAAGCGTCGCAGGCAATGCGAAGAATTGAACGCTGGAGGTGAGGCGGTTACCGGCAAAATCAAACCTGCCATTCAGCGTGCCGCCGACGCTTGCACTCTCAAGCGTTGCACCACTGAAGCTGATGGCCGAGGAGGTGAGGCCAAGTGGCGCCTTTATGGTGAGGGGAGCGCGCACGAGCCGGTCGATATCCGCACTCACGAAGGACGACTGCGCAATGGACAGAACGGTTGCAATCGTGCCGCTACGGTTTGCGATGTTGAGATCGGCGCTCTGGGCTGTCAGCTTGACATCGTCGAGCCTGCCCTGCGGCAGGGATAGGCTCCGCAAGGAAGCGGTCGTGTTGAGATGCGCGGCGTCCGCGTTTCCCTTGAGTGAGAGATCGACGCCGTTAATCAGCGCCTGGACTTCGCCATTCTCAAGCGGCCAGCGGAAATCCACTGGGCCGGCAGTGCCGATAAGGTTCGCGGCAAGATCGTTCTGACCGTTCGGATCGACAGAGCCCGATGCCGTCAACAGCAGGGTGCCGGTTTCAAGGGTGCTGCTGCCGATTTCGATGCGCCCCTGCGGGAAAAGCGTTGCATTTGCATCGAGCTTCGTCTCGCCAGCAAAAAGCTGGCGGAAGGCGGGAGGCAGAAGCATATCCGGCTGACCGCCGCCGGCAATCTCGATCCGCCGCGTGCCGTCATCTCCGAGGAGGTGGCGGCCGGTCACGTTGACGACGGCGTTGCCGGCGACACTGCCGCGCAGCGTGCCCGTCCAGCTGGAAAGAGGGCCGTCGCCGTTCAGGTCCAGCGCCACGGCGGGCGTGCCCGGCAGCGACAGAAGCGTTGCGAGGAGGCCGCCTTCCGGCTCCTTCATCTCCGCCTTCAGCTTCAGGACATTTTCGTTCGGCAGGAAGGCGATGTCGGCGTTGACTTCCGCATCGACGGCATTTCGTCTGTGTGCGGCAAGCGAAAGGCGCATGTCATCCGGGGCAGCCTTGAGATTGCCTTCCGCGGAGAGATCGAAGGCGCGACCGAGAAGCGGTTCGCCGAGGCTGATCTCCGGGAAGCTGAAACTATCGACCGTGATCTCGATGGGCAACGATGAACCGCTGGAACTCTTGCTGCTGTTGTTCTGCTCCGGTGGCAGCGGTTTGCGCTCAACACTGATCGATCCGGCCGACACCCGGTCGGCATGGAAGGTTCCGGCCAGCAGCGAAAGCGGCGACCAGTCGACGGCGATCTCGTTGATGCGGGCATAGGGGCCCTGCCGGTCCGAGAGCGTGACATTGTCGAGCCGCAGTCGCCCTGTCAGAAGACCGCTCGGTGTCGAGAGTGCGATCATCTGATCCGGCGTCGAGACGAGCGACGAAATCTGTTTTGCAGCGATTCTCGCCCCCATTGGGGTGAAGCCGATGAATAAAACCGCAAGCAAGACCAGCGCGACGCCGCAGAGCGCAGCGTAGCCCAACCATTTCAGCAATCGAATCAAAGTTCTCATCAAAAGTAAACTACACTCTATTGTAAGGGTGTTCGACTGCGGCTTTTAAAATGACTGGCCAATGCCCGCATAAATGCCGAAACTGTTACCGCCATCATATTTTTCAAGCGGCATGGCGACATCGAGACGCAGAGGCCCGAACGGTGTTGCGTAACGCAAACCGATACCGGCACCAGCCCGGATATCGGAAAAATCCGGGGTGACCTCGTCTGAAACAACGCCCGCATCGATGAAAGGCACGATGCCAATCGTATCGGTGACCTTAATGCGGGCTTCAACGGAGCCCACGACATACGAGCGGCCGCCGGTTGCGTCGCCAGCGGCATTGTAAGGTGATATTTCCTGGTAGCTGTAGCCGCGGACGGAGCCGCCTCCGCCAGCATAAAAGCGTCTGGTGGTGGGAATGTCCTGCAGATCGCTACCGCCAACCAGCACGCCGCCTGCAAGTTTTCCCGCCATGATCAGGCGGTCTTCGGCGCCGAGGCCCTTGTAGCCGGTGATCGAGCCTTCGAAGGAGGAGAAGAACGTGCCGTTGAGTGCCTCGTAGCTCGGCTTCGCGGCGACCGATGCACGAAAACCCTCCGTCGGATTCAGCTTGTCGTCACGTGCGTCGCGCACGAACTCCAGAGGTATCGATGTCGTCAGATACTGGTTCTTGCCGAAGGCATCTTCCGTATCCGCCCACTGGACCTCGAGGCCGGCTGCGGCCGTATCGGTATCGTTCAGTTCATAGGCAAAGCCGGCCGTGCCCGTTACGGTCTTTGCGTCATAGGTGTCGGGGTGCTCGGTCTTGGCGATCAGGCTCGTCTTGAAGGTGGTACGCGGATTGAACATGCCGGGCTTGGTGAAGGTAATGCCAGCCGAATAATCCATGCCGTCGACGCTTGATGCTTCGGCGATGCGGGAAACGGATCCTTCGATACGCAGTGATTCCGCCTGGCCGAACAGGTTTCGGTGGCCCCAGTATCCCTGAAGCCCGATGCCTTCCGTGGTGGAATATTGCGCGCCAGCCCCAAAATAACGGTGTTTGCCTTCGGACACTTCGATTGTCAGCGGAATGGTGCCGTCGCGCGCGAGGGTTCCTGCTTCCTTGATCGTCAGGCTGGAAAAGACGCCAAGCTGACGCAAACGGTCTGCAGCCTTTCGCAGCTTCTCAGGCGAATAGGGCTCGCCGCCATTGAGGCGGGAATAACGGCGGATGAAGTTGCCGTCGACGGTCTTTTCGCCGGTCACGGTAACGGTGCCGAGCGGTGCGACCGGGCCACCTTCGGCCGCCATGGTGATATCGACCGTGTTCGTCGCGTGGTTGGCCACCGCTTCCCGTTTCGTCAACTTGGCAAGCGGCCTTCCTTCGGCCTTCAGGTCGTTGATAAGCTTGTTGCCGGCGCGGATGATCGCGAGCGATCCGGCATTACCGCCTGTGACGAGGCCATATTCTTCGAGATTGCGGCCCGTGACATCGCCTTCCAGGCGAACGTTCCCAAGCGTGAATTTCGGGCCCGCCGTTACGGTTATGACGACGGGAACGGGCGCACGATGATCGAATACAGGGTTGGGCGGCAGGTCATCGACATTTTTGCCGGCGACCGTCACGTTCACGAGGCCGCCGTAACGGGCGTTTTCGTAAAGCGACGCGATCAGCCTGTCCCGGTCGTCCCTCGCCTTTATCAAAAGGCCGAGGTCACCGGAGGCGGGCTTGTCCTTGTCTGACAGAAGAAGAGAGCTGTTTTCCAGGCTTTCCTTCAAGGATGCGTCGGCGTCCGGGGCATTCAGCGTGACGGTAAATGCGACTGGATTGATGACCTCGACCTCCGGTTCCTCGGAACCCCAGAGGCGGACGCCGAAGAGCTTGAAGGCAAAGGCATCACGCGCAAACGCCGGATACAGGACGAACGTGAAAGCAACCGCAAGAGCGGTGCCAGCTTTCCGATACGCAATACCTGTCTTCGGGTTAGTTCGTGTTCTTCGCATAAGCTGCTTTATGGTTGAGGCTTTATTGTCGCCCTAACCCGTTTCCTGTCCGTTAACGTTGCAATTTAATCATAAATAAACGGCTTTGAGGACCCTCGGGCAGCTGTTTTGCAGCCAATGACGCAAAAAGCCCCGGGTGACCGGGGCTTCTGTGCAACTGTTATTCGCGAAGCGATTAGCGGCAACGTGCCGTGTAACGCTGGCCGTACTGGTCGCGATAATAGCAATAGCCAGGCTCGGAAGCGTTGCCGATCAGAGCACCACCGACGCCACCGATCGCTGCGCCAACAGCCGCACCACGAACGTTACCAGTGACCGCGCCACCGATGACAGCGCCGGAAACGGCACCAATCGAAGCACCCTTTTCAGTCTGCGTGCAGCTTGCGAGCGACAGGCCGACCAGCGCAAATATGATTGCCTTTTTCATGAAACTCTCTCCAACGTTACAATGAGCTCTTTGGCTCGGTAGGCGTCCCATATTTATCTGCGGCGACTGCTACCTCCGACCGCCACAGATAACTAACAATTCGATGTCGTTTAGGGAAGCCTCCACCAAGGCATTCCTCCGAGCGTAAATCGATTGTGCCCCAAACAACGGCGCGGCGCAAAAAAGGTTCCAAAAATCCGCTTTTTTGATGTGAATCAATTTTGCGCTTTTCATGAGCGGCTATAAACGGTTTATTGGAATGGTTCAAAACAACGGCGAATTGACGCAGTGGCGGCTAAAATGACCCGCAAGGGTTGACGGTCCCGGCAACGAGGCAGAGAACGATCTGGTCAATTCTGGAGCATGGCATGGACTTCGAGGCATTTTTCACGACGGAACTGCAAAGCCTGCATTCTGAGGGACGTTATCGCGTTTTTGCGGATATAGAGCGGCAGCAGGGCAACTTTCCCCGCGCGACACGCTACAACGCCGATGGCGAGCGGAAGGACGTTACCGTCTGGTGCTCCAACGACTACCTCGGCATGGGCCAGAACCCGAAAGTCATCGAAGCCATGAAAGCCGCCATTGATCACTGTGGCGCGGGTGCGGGAGGCACCCGGAATATTTCTGGCACCAACCACTATCATGTCCTGCTCGAGCGCGAGCTTGCTGACCTCCATGGCAAGGAATCGGCGCTGATCTTCACCTCAGGTTATGTTTCGAACTGGGCCACCCTCGGCACGCTCGGCCAGAAGATACCTGGCCTGATCATTTTTTCGGACGCGCTCAACCACGCCTCGATGATCGAGGGCATCCGGTATGGCCGTTGTGAGCGGGTGATCTGGAAGCACAATGATCTGGAGGACCTCGAGGCCAAGCTCCAGGCCGCTGATCCGAACGCGCCGAAGCTGATCGCTTTCGAATCCGTTTACTCCATGGACGGCGATATCGCGCCGATCAGGGAAATCTGCGATCTCGCCGATCGTTATGGCGCCATGACCTATCTCGACGAAGTCCACGCTGTGGGCATGTACGGCCCGCGCGGCGGCGGCATTGCCGAGCGCGAAGGCCTGATGGATCGCCTGACGATCATCGAGGGAACGCTCGGCAAGGCCTTCGGCGTCATGGGCGGGTACATTACCGGCTCCGCCGCGGTCTGCGATTTCATCCGCTCCTTCGCTTCCGGTTTCATCTTCACGACGGCATTGCCGCCGTCGCTCGCCGCCGGCGCGATTGCTTCGATCCAGCACCTGAAGGCGAGCCCTTTCGAGCGGGCCCGTCATCAGGACCGCGTGCGCAAGCTGCGCGGGCTTCTCGACGCTCGCGGTATTCCGCATATGGACAATCCCAGCCACATCGTGCCGGTCATGGTTGGCGATGCTGCCAAGTGCAAATGGATTTCGGATATCCTGCTCGATAGCCACGGTGTTTATGTGCAGCCGATCAACTACCCGACCGTTCCGCGCAAGACCGAGCGCCTGCGCATCACCCCGACCCCGCTGCATAGCGATGCGGATATCGAAAACCTGGTGGGCGCACTGCACCAGCTTTGGTCGCACTGCGCGCTGGCGCGTGCCGTGGCGTAAAGCCGGTTTCTGGATTGAAGACTTCGGGCCGCGTTTACGCGGCCTTTTCTTTTGCGGCGATGATTGCAAGCGCATGGCGGCGGGCCTCCTCGTCCGTCGCGAAAACATCGTCGATCGTCGTCGCGGATCGGCCGTCATGCAGGTGGTCCATGACTGTTTCAACGATCTCGGCCATATCAAGGAAGCCAATGCTTCCCTCAACGAAGGCATGAAATGCGGTTTCCTCGGCGGCATTCAGGGCCGCACCCTGCAGGCCGCCGCGCTCCAGTGCAGTGCGAGCAAGGCGGATCGCCGGGAATCGCACTTCGTCCGGCGCTTCGAAATCCAGCCGCGCCAGCTTTGCGAAATCCAGTCTCTCAACATTCAGATTGCCACGCTGCGGAAAGGTGAGGGCATAGGAAATGGCGGTGCGCATGTCCGGCGCGCCGAGTTGGGCGATATAGGAACCGTCCGTGTAGCCCACCATCGAATGAATGATCGACTGTGGATGGACGATCACCTCCACCTGCTCGGGCCGGAGATCGAAGAGATATTTCGCTTCGATCATTTCCAGCCCCTTGTTGAACATCGAGGCGCTGCCGATGGAAACTTTGAGGCCCATCGACCAGTTGGGGTGGGCGCGGGCGACATCGGCCGTGACATTCGCCATCTCATCGCGAGACCAGGTGCGGAAGGGGCCACCGGATGCTGTCAGGACGATGCGCTCCACCGCCTGCTGATGGTCGCCCGTCAGGCATTGGAAGATCGCACTATGCTCGCTGTCGACCGGGATCAGCCGGCCACCACCCTGCTTGACGGTTCGAAGGAAAATATCGCCGGCTGATACCAGACATTCCTTGTTCGCAAGCGCAATGTCCGCTCCGCGCCGTGCCGCTGTGAGCGTCGGGGCGAGGCCGGGCGTACCGGCAATTGCCGCCATCACCCAGCCGGCATCAATGGAGGCTGCCTCTTCGAGGCCTGCCTTGCCCGCTGCAACCGTGATGCCGGTGCCGGCCAGCGCCGATTTCAGCGCTTGGTAATTCTCTTCCTCGGCTGTCACCGCGAGCTGCGCACCAAATTCTACGGCCTGTTCCGCCAGAAGTGTGATGTTTCCCGCTCCTGTGAGGGCGGCGATCTCAAACGCCTCGCGGCCTCCCAACTGGCGAACGACATCAATCGTGTTGGTGCCTATCGAGCCCGTCGAACCCAATATGGTGAGCTTGCGTGGCAATTTGCTGGCATTCGTCATCTTTGGCCCGTTTATTTATTTGGCAGATTAGGCTCTACCCGCGAAAACCTGCCATAACAAGGACAAAGCCCAGCTATTGTTTTTGTTGCCGACAAAGCCATATGCTGGAAAACAGAAGAGGACATCGATGCGACGTTTCGTGGTTTCCAGTGGCTGGATTTTTGCGGCAAGCCTTCTGCTGGTTCTCGTTTTCATTCCTTTTGATCCGCATCTTTCTGAAACCGCGCAGGCCCTGCCGGGTAAAATCGTCTCTTTCAACCGCGCCATCACGGACTTCGGAACGTTCCGCTGGATGCTCTATTCTACCGGGGCACTAGCCATTCTGGCCTATATTGCGGCGCGTGTCCTGCAAGCGCGGACCTATGGCGGGCACCTGCGAACGGCGTGGCGGCTTCTTGCTTATTTTTTCCTGACGATCGGAACAGCAAGTATTCTCGTCCACACGCTGAAATTCCTGATCGGGCGGGCGCGGCCTGAGCTTTTTCTGGAAATGGGTGCCTATAGTCTCACACCTTTCACCGGCGACAATCTTTACGAAAGCTTCCCTTCAGGACATTCAACGGCGGCGGGGGCGTTCTTCGGCGCCTTCGCCATGCTGATGCCACGCTTTCGCTGGGGCTTCCTGCTGCTTGCCCTCGTCATCGGGATTTCGCGCGTCATCGTCGGCGCCCATTATCCGAGCGATGTCGCCGCCGGATTGTTTCTCGGGACGTGGACGGCAATGGCCTTCGCCTTTATCTTCGCGCGGTCGCAGATGCTGTTTAAGTTCGATGCGCAGGGCTGGCCGCAACCGAAAAATGTGAGCCTTCCCTCCGCCGATCCGCGGTGAAGACGAGGCGTGGGGGGAGAGAAGTGATGGACACCGTGAAGAGCGCTCTGGGAGACAATAGCGGGGCCGCCCAGCATATCCGCACCACCATTGCCATCGCCGGCGGCGGACCAGCGGGCGTCATGCTCGGCCTGCTGCTGGCGCGGAGCGGGATCGACGTCGTCGTGGTTGAAAAACACGGGGATTTTCTGCGTGATTTTCGTGGCGACACCATCCACCCCTCCACGCTCGATCTGATCGAGCAACTCGGTTTCATCGATGAGTTTCTGAGCCTTCCGCATACGCGTGCACCGGCGCTTCATGCGGTCATTGGCGGCGAGCGCGTTACGATTGCCGACTTTTCCCGCCTTCCGGTCCGACATCGCTTCATTGCCTTCATGCCGCAATGGGATTTTCTCAATTTCCTCGTGGGGAAAGCCGGGCAATACGAGAATTTCAGATTGCTGATGAATGCGCCGGTAACGGGCCTTGTCGAGCGCGGCGGAAAGGTCGGCGGTATCAGGATCAATACGCCGCAGGGAGAGATAGAGATCGAGGCCGATCTGGTGGTGGGGGCTGATGGCCGCAGTTCCGTCGTCCGTGAGGCCGCAGGCCTGGAGGTCCAGCGCTTCGGTGTTCCGACCGAGGTGTTGTGGATGCGGCTCTCGAAACAGCCCGGCGATCCCAAGGAAACCATGGGCCATGCCGGTCCGCGACAGGGCTTCGTCATGATCGACCGTGGTGATTACTGGCAATGCGGTTATGTCGTGCGGAAAGGGTTTTTCGCTGACATAAAGCTTGAAGGCATCGAAGCTTTCAGGCGTAGGGTAGCCGAAATCTGCCCCTTTCCCCGCGAGAGGCTGGATGAGCTTAAAAGCTGGGATGACGTTTATCTTCTGACCGTCCGTATCGATCGGCTGAAGCGCTGGTGGAAACCCGGCCTGATCTGCATCGGCGATGCGGCCCATGCGATGTCGCCCGTCGGCGGCGTTGGGGTTAATCTCGCGGTTCAGGACGCCGTTGCGGCAGCGAATGTGCTTCTACCTGCAGTTCTTTCCGGCCGCGGTGTTTCAGACGACGATCTCGCCGCAATCGAAAACCGGCGATCCTTTCCCACCAAGGCAACGCAGTTTCTCCAGCGGATGATGCGTGTCGGTCGCAAAAACAAGCAGGTCGATGACGCGGAAAAAAAGAAAGGGCCGCCGGCCTTTGTGCTGGCAATCATGCGATTTCCGTTTCTGGCGCACCTCACCGGCCGATTGGTCGGACTGGGCTTTCGCCGGGAAAAGATCCACACGACCTGATCTCGCCCGGAGCATCTTCGGACGCTAGGCCGGAACCGCGACCTCGTTGGCATATTTCAGGCCGATGACCGCTGAACCGATCAGCCCAGGTTCGATGCGGCATATGGCGGGCACGACCAGGGGGCGATCAAAGCGCCTGAGGATGCGGGTTCTGACGGCAACATCGAGCGCTGTAATCAGCTCCCTGGAATTTGAAAGTCCACCGCCAACCGGGACGATGGTTGCGCCGGTCACGTTGATCACCATTGCCAGGGGCGAGGCGAGAATATCGACGAGGATATCAATGGTTCTGGCAGCACCCGCATCGCCCGCCTGCCACGCGGCGATAATGGCCTCGCTGCTCATCTCTTTTTGGTGAAGGTGCGCGTGCAGTTTTTCCATGCCGCGAGCGCTACCGATGGCGTCGATACAGCCGACAAGGCCGCAGCCGCATTCGAAGCGCGGCAGGCAGACCGGCGGGTTTCCGGCGAGCGTCGCCGCCACAGGGCCGTGGCCCCATTCGCCGGCGAAGCCGCCATCGCTGTTGATAAGCTTGCCATCGATGACGAGGCCACCTCCGACACCGGTTCCGAGGATGACGCCGAAGACCACGCGATGACCGCGACCGGAACCGATTTCGGATTCGGCGATCACGAAACAATCCGCGTCGTTCGATACGATGACGGGCAGACCCAGCGCCTTTTCGAGCTCGTCCTTCAAGACCCGGCCATGGATACTCTGAATATTGGCGACGGTTGCCTTGCCGGTGTCGGGATCGATGACGCCGGCAATCGACAGCGACACGCAGCCGGGCTCGCCGCCGCTTTGATCGATGACGGATTTCAGGCCGGCGGCGAAATCTTCGAAACTTGTCTTTGGCGTCGGGATGCGCGGTACAGGGCGGATATCGTCAGGAGCATAGGCCACCGCCCCCTTGATGGTCGTTCCACCGATGTCGAAACAGACGATCATGGGTCAGGCTCCGGTCCGTGCGGCGTCAAAGATTTTTTCGCCCGCTATCCATGTGGAATGCATCTGAAGGTCTGATGTCAGCATGACGAAATCGGCATCGAAACCGGGCATAAGTTTCCCCTTATGCGATACGCCGATTGCTGCGGCGGGATAGGCGGAGGCCATTCTCAGCGCTTCCTCAAGCGGCGCTCCCATTTTTTCGTGCATGAAGCGGACGCAGGAGAGCATATCGATATCTGCTCCTGCCAGCGTACCATCCTCAAGGGTCAGCCGGCCGCCGTTGCGGTAAACGCGTCTGCCATTCAGTTCAAAGCCGTCATCATCCGTGCCGATCGTCGACATCGCATCGGTAACGAGGAAGATGCGGCCCGGACCAGTCTTGGCGCGTAGCGCGATACCGATCGCCGCCGGATCGACATGAAAACCGTCGGCGATCAGTCCACAATCCAGCCGGCCATTCGAGAGGGCAGCGCCAACCACGCCCGGCTCGCGATGGCCGAGAGGGCTCATGGCGTTGAAGAGATGGGTTACCATGGATGCGCCGGCCTCGGCATAGGCCATCGCGACGGCGAAGCCGACATCGCTGTGGCCGAGGCTGACGATGACACCAGCTTTTTGCAGGGCCGTCACCTGCTCTTCAGTGACGTTCTCCGGAGCGATTGTCGTCAACACGAAGGGAAGCTGCGCCCTGCAGGCGGCCAGAACGTCAAGATCGGCCGGTTCCATCTTCCGGATCAGCGCCGGATCATGCGTGCCCTTGCGGGCGATAGACAGGTGCGGCCCTTCGAAATGCAAACCGAGAAAGCCGGGAACACCCGCTTTATGAGCGGCGACGCCTGCTCCAGCGGCCTTGGCTGTGATATCCGGCCGGTCGGTGATGAGGGTGACCATCAGCGCGGTGGTGCCAAATTTGGCATGGGCGGCGCAGATGCGGGCAATGCCGTCAACGTCGGGCTCATTATTAAACATCACCCCGCCGCCGCCATTAACCTGAAGGTCGATGAAGCCCGGTGCGATGAGCAGTCCCTCGGCCGCGATGACCTCAGCATCCGCAGGCGCCCCACTCGATAGTGTCGCAACCTCGCCGTTGCCGATGACGAGAACCTCGCCGTCATGCCATGTGGCGCCATCGAAAATGCGGGCGCCGACAAATGCCTTGCTGCTGCTCATTGGGTTTCCGTTACCTTCTTCAATGCCACGGGCGCATCCGGGTTGAAGCCGCGGGCGCACGACAATTGCTCGATAAAGCCGTAGAACGGCGCGATCAGCAACAGGGCGTCTGTCAGCGGATGGTTTGTTTCCACGAAAGGCAGGGACTTCGCCGGGCTGCCCTTGGCGGAGGTGACAAAAACGCTCGCGCCCTTGCCTGCAAGACCAGAAGCGATTTCCGTGACGGAGGTCTCGGCGCGGTCACGGGCTGCAAAAGCGATAACGGGGAATTTCGGTGCAACCAGCGACACCGGGCCATGCATGACCTCCGCGGAGGAGTAGGCCTCGGCGTGCAGTTCGCAGGTTTCCTTGCATTTCAGCGCGGCTTCCGCAGCGATCGCGAGAGCTGGTCCACGGCCCAGCATATAAAGCGATTCCTCACCTTTGACTGCCTCGCCGATCTGGCTCCAGTCCAGCGCCACGGCCGATGCGAAATTCTGGGGAAGGGCACCGACGGCTTCGGCAAGCTGTTTGTCTTCTGTCCACGCGGCAAGGATTGCGAGGCCCGCGACGATGGAGTTAACGAACGACTTGGTCGCCGCGACGGCCTTTTCCGGGCCTGCCTGAATGTTGATGGCGTGATCGGCCGCGTCGCCGAGGGGCGAGGGAAGGGTGTTGACAAGCGAGAAGGTGAGCGCGCCACCCTTGCGGGCGCTTTGCGTGAGAGCGACGATATCAGGGCTCTTACCGGATTGCGAAACGGCAAAAGCTGCCGCCCGCTCCAGCCTCAGCTGCGTCTGGTAGATGGATGCGAGTGAAGGGCCGAGCGAAGCAACCGGTAACCCGGTCTGCAACTCGATGGCATATTTCAGGAAATGCGCGGCGTGGTCCGACGAGCCACGCGCGATGGTGACGATAACAGCCGGATCACGCGCCTTCAGCTTGGCGCCGGCTTCCTGGAAATCCGCACTGGCATTATCAAGCAGGCGTGCGACTGCATCGGGAATCTCGTTGATTTCCTGGCGCATCAGGGTTGTCATTGTTTCGTATCCTCGATCGGTGTTTGTCATTCAGGCCCCATCGTCAGCTCGGCGACGAGGTCATAGGCATCGCTGCGGTACAGCGCGCGGGATATTTCCATCAGGCGGCCGCTTTCCAGATAGGCCATGCGCTGCACCGAGAGCGCCGCCGAGCCAGGGGGGACACCCAGCAGCAGGGTTTCTTCATCGGTGAGGTTGCGGGCAGAGATGCGCTGGATGGCGCGCACCGGGCGGATGCCGCTTTTCTCAAGTTCGAGATAGAGCGAATTTTCGACCAGTTGCGGATCCGGCAAAATGTCGCCCGGCAGGCTGGTGACTTCGAGCGCAATCGGTTGGTCGTTGGCAAGTCGCAAACGCGTGAGCCGCGCCACCATGGCTGACTGGGAAAGACCGAGCGCCATCATTTCGTCGCCGGTCGGGTGAAACAGGCCCCTGTCCAGCCAGCGGGTGCTTGCCGTCATGCCACGCCTTCGCATGTCCTCGGTAAAGGAGGTAAGCTTGGTCAGGGGCTGCTGCATGCGGGTGATGGGCTTGACAACAAACGTACCGGAACCGTGGCGGCGGACGAGAAGGCCGTCGCGGACGAGGTCGTCCACTGCCTTGCGCACGGTCACGCGGCTGACGCACGCGCTTTCTGCAATGTCGCGTTCCGGCGGTAGCGCGTCGCCATGTTTCAGGCGGCCCGCATTGATGGCGTCTTCAATCGTCTGGCGCAGCTTCAGGTAAAGCGGGCCGCCGCCTGATTGCAGGTCATCCAGATTTAGCGCTGCCCCGTTCATCCATAACCTCTGTCACAATCCCGATGTGGCTGCCTCTGGCTATACCACACGATGGCTGATCGGCAATACCAAAATAGAACCATTATCGAACATGTATTGCTGATCGGAGCATTTTTCGGGTTCTTGCCTCAATTTCAGGCCTGTTGGTCGAAATTTCTGCATTAACCAAAAAAATTTTCCTGTTGCTGTAATTACTCTAGACGATTGGCATTTTTTTGGTATTGTTTTGGCATCGGTTGCCGGTGGATAGCTGTTGCGCGTCCCGCTGGCCTGGAAGAATCGGTTTCTTGTCCGTGACTTGCCAGAGTGAGCCGAATTTTGCTTGACCGTTTTGAAAACTAATTTCATCATGGTTGGAGATTGTCGCAGATAATTGAATAACCGACGTAGAAATGGTTGCTTCTGCGAAAATTATTTACGAGTGAGCAGGGAACAAAGTTCATGAAGGTGGGAATAATCGGACTCGGATTCCGTCTTGGATATCTGGGCTACGTTTTTCATGAGATCGACAAGGATTTCGAGATCGTTGGCTATGTCGATCCCGCCCCGGCTGGTCTTCCTGGCTTGCAGGAGAAGGGCATCTCGGTCGGCAAGGCTTACGACAGCCCTGAAGCCTTGATCGAGAACGAGAAATTCGATCTCCTGATGATCGGCTCGCCGAACCACATGCATCTGGACCATATCAGGATCGGTCTTGAGGCCGGCTGCACCATCTTCTCCGAAAAACCCATCGTCGTCAGCATCGAGGAAAGTCTCGAACTCGCCCGGCTGCTCAACAAGCACGGCCATGAGCGGCTGCTGGTCGGCCTTGTCCTGCGATATTCGCCGCTTTACCGCGATCTGCGCGCCGCGCAGGCCGAAGGCAAGCTTGGCGATGTCGTCTCCATCGAGGCATCCGAACATATTCCTCCCTACCACGGCGCCTTCTTCATGCGCGACTGGCGGCGTTACGAGCACTATTCAGGCTCGTTCATGCTGGAAAAATGCTGCCACGATCTCGATCTCTATAACGGCGTGGTCGGTGCGCGGCCGCGTTTCGTCTCGAGCTTCGGTGGCCGCAAGAGCTTTACGCCGGCTAATGCGCCCCAGAATGACGGCATCAACGACATGGAAGTCTACCATCGCAAGCCGAGCGGCTGGATGGGATCCGACAAGGTATTCGACAGCGATGGCGATATCATTGATTACCAGACTGCGATCGTCGAATATGAAAATGGCGCATCGTTGGCCTTCCACACCAATCTCAACGTTCCCGACGATTTCCGCCGCTTCTGCGTGATCGGCGCCAAGGGTATGGCTGAAGGTGATTTCGTGCGCGGTTTCCTCAACGTGCACAATGCCCGCACCAACGAGAAGACGGTCGCCAAGACCTATTCGGCGGCGACAACGCTCTCACAGCATTATGGTGCGGACGAGCAGATGGCCGAGGACGTCATCGCCCATGTCGTCAAGGGAGCGCCCTTACCGGTTTCCGCGCTGGATGCGATCGAGGCCGGCATTCTGGCGTTGGCCATGGATGAGGCGCGCCATGGCCGCAAGGTGGTCGATCTCAAACCGGTGTGGGAGGCATATGATCTGGCGCTGCACGGTCAGCTGCACTCCCCCGCCGTGAAATCGGCTTGAGGGGGACTGCGCGATGGATGCTAAACGCAGCGCAGTCATTTTCGCCTGGCTCCTTCTTGTCCCGGCGCTTCTCTATATAACGCTTGTCGTTGCTTACCCGCTGGTCGACACCTTCATTCTGTCGTTCACCGATGCGTCGCTTAAAAAGGTGACGAACTGGGTAGGTTTCGTCAATTACGAGAAGATTTTCAATGCGACTTTCGCCGATGTCATCACGCGGACCTTTATCTGGACGTTTTTTTCCGTTTCGATAAAGATGATCATCGGCACCTTTGGTGCAGTGCTGTTGAATTCCGCCGTTCCCGGCCGGGCGCTGTTTCGCATCCTCACCATGCCGCCATGGATCGTGCCGATGGCTATCGGCATCTTCATGTGGGGCTGGATGTATAACGGTCAGTTCGGCATGATTTCGGGAGTGCTGCAGAATCTCGGCCTGGTGGACGGCCCCATCGCCTTCCTCGCCTATGGCAAAACGGCCTTCTGGGCAACGATCGCGACGGATGTCTGGATCGGTGTTCCCATGGTGACGCTTTACCTGTTGGCCGCCATCCAATCCATTCCACAGGACCTGTATGAGGCCGCCTGGACGGATGGCGCAAGCCGCGCCTATCGCTTCCGTCGCATAACACTGCCGCTGATGCTGCCGGCCATGATTACCATGTCGGTGCTGTCCTTGATTTCGACGTTCAATTCCTTCGATATCATCTGGATCCTCACCCGTGGCGGACCGAATGGCGAAACCACGACGATGATCATCGACACCTACAAGACGGCGATCGGGGCCTACAAATATGGCGAAGGCGCTGCGCGCGCCGTGCTGATCTGTATCTTCCTGTCGATCTTCACCTTCTTCTATTTCCGTATCACCAGCCGTATCTCGCAGGAGGCCAGCCGATGAGCGACAGACATGCGAGGATCAACCGCTACGCCTGGTATGAAATCATCGGAATTTATTGCGGCGTTGCCGTGTTCCTGACCTTCGTTCTGGCGCCCTTTGTGGAAGGTTTTCTGGTTTCGCTGAAGCCGCTCAGCCTGCTTTTTTCGTCGCCTTACAAATTCTGGCCCGAGAATGGTTCGTTTGAAGCCTACCGGACGATGTGGGTCAGCGTTCCCGGCTTTGCCATCTATATCTTCAATTCCTTCTTTATCGCCGGCAGCATTACGCTCATCGTTCTGATACTGGTGATACCCGCTTCCTATGCATTTGCCCGCTTCAATTTCAAGGGCGCCGGTCTGCTGCTGGGCATATTCCTGGCGGTGAAGATGTTCTCGGGTGCGGTGCTGCTCATTCCGCTGTTCCGCCTCATGCGGTCGATCGGCGTGCTGAACACCTATTTTGCGATGATCATCCCCGGCGTCGCCTTCATCATCCCGACGGGCATCCTGCTTCTGGTAACCTATATGCGCCGCATACCGCGCGAGCTGGAGGAGGCGGCCTATGTGGACGGTGCAAGCCGCCTTTACACGCTGCGCCGCGTGGTTCTGCCGATTGCAACGCCGGGCATCGCTGTCGTTGCCATCTCCTCGTTCATCGAGGCCTATGCGCAGCAGTTCATCTACGCTCTGACCTTCAATTCCAAGACCGAATATATGCCGCTGCCGGTTGGACTGTTTGCCTATTTCGGCCGGCAGGAAGTGGTCTGGAACGAGTTGATGGCGGCAAGCTTCGTCGGCATCGCGCCAGCAATGATCGCGATTTTCCTGATGCAACGATATCTCGTCGGCGGGCTGACCGCCGGCGCGGTGAAATAAAGCAATAACCGGAACGACCACCAAAACGGGAGACTACAATGGCACTGAAACATTACGGTTTGGCGCTCTGCGCCTTCGCATTTGCCGGTTCCACCGCCCTTGGCACGGTGACGGCACATGCCGCCGACAAGGAGATCAGCTGGATCTACTGCGGCGACAAGATGGACCCGATCCATGAGAAATACATCAAGGAATGGGAAGGCAAGAATGCCGGCTGGAAGGTCGTGCCTGAGGTCGTCGGCTGGGAACAGTGCCAGGATAAGGCCACCACCCTCGCTGCCGCTGGCACGCCGGTCGCCATGGCCTATGTCGGTTCGCGCACACTGAAGCAGTTTGCGCAGAACGATCTCATCGTTCCGGTGCCGATGTCGGATGAAGAGAAGAAGAGTTACTACCCGCACATCGTCGACACCGTGACCTTCGAGGATACGCAGTGGGGCGTACCGGTGGCCTTCTCCACCAAGGCGCTTTACTGGAACAAGGACCTGTTCAAGCAGGCCGGCCTCGATCCGGAAACGCCGCCGAAGACATGGGCGGAAGAAATCGCCTTCGCCAAGCAGATCAAGGAAAAGACGGGCATTGCCGGTTACGGCCTGCCTGCCAAGACCTTCGATAACACCATGCACCAGTTCATGCACTGGGTTTACACCAATAACGGCAAGGTCATCGACGGCGACAAGATCACGGTCGACAGCCCGCAGGTTGTCGAAGCCCTGAAGGCCTACAAGGACATCACGCCTTATTCCGTCGAAGGTCCAACGGCCTATGAGCAGAACGAAATCCGCGCCATCTTCCTCGATGGCAAGGTCGGCATGATCCAGGCCGGGTCGGGTGCTGCAACCCGTCTTCAGGAAACCAAGATCAACTGGGGCATCACGACGCTTCCGCTCGGTCCTGAAGCCAAGGGGCCCGGCACCCTGCTCATCACCGACAGCCTTGCGATTTTCAAGGGAACCGGTGTTGAAGAAAAGGCGACCGAGTTTGCCAAATTCATCACTTCGCCTGGCCCGCAGGGCGAATATGAGCTGCAGGGCGGCGCCGGCCTGACCCCGCTGCGCCCGTCGGCCAAGGTCGATGAATTCGTCGCGAAGGACCCCTTCTGGAAGCCGCTGATCGATGGCATCGCCTATGGTGGTCCCGAGCCGCTCTTCACCGACTACAAGGGCTTCCAGGATACCATGATCGAGATGGTGCAGTCTGTCGTGACTGGCAAGGCAACACCGGAAGATGCCGCGAAGAAGGCATCCGCCGCTCTCGAGCAGTACAAGTAAACATCCATGAGGAGGATGCGGGCGCAACGTTGCCCGCATCCGATCGGTTTTCGCTGCGGGAATGCTGGCGCCTTCAGGTGCTTCTCCCGTGTTTTTTCAACGGTTTCGATCCGGCGCGGTGTGGCGCGGGTTCGGGACATCTCTGAACGCGGCCCGATGTCGGCCGCCGCCGGGAGAGGCAAGTCTTGGGTCAGCTTTATCTCAACAACGTCCGCAAGAACTATGGACATTTCGAAGTCATCAAGGGCGTTCAGCTCGACATCAGGGATGGCGAGTTCGTCGTTTTTGTCGGTCCTTCCGGATGCGGTAAATCCACATTGCTTCGCATGATCGCCGGCCTTGAAGATATTTCCGCCGGCGACGTCGTCATCAATGGCGTGAAGGTCAACGAACTGCCGCCTGTCAAGCGCGGCATCGCCATGGTGTTCCAGTCCTATGCGCTCTATCCGCATATGACTGTTTTCGAAAACATCGCATTTCCCCTCCGGGTCGAGAAGATGGAGGAGGAGAAGATCAAGCAGAAGGTTGAAGGCGTTGCGAAAATCCTTCAGCTCGACCAGCGCCTGCAGCAGCGGCCCGGCATGTTGTCCGGCGGCCAGCGCCAGCGCGTCGCTATCGGCCGTGCGATTGTGCGCGAGCCGAAGATATTCCTTTTCGACGAGCCGCTCTCAAACCTCGATGCCGCCCTTCGCGCCGACATGCGCATCGAGCTTACCAATCTTCACAAGACGCTGAAGGCGACGATGATCTATGTCACTCACGATCAGGTGGAAGCCATGACCATGGCCGACCGCATCGTGGTGCTGAATGCCGGCGAAATCGCCCAGGTCGGTGCACCGCTCGAGCTATATCACAAGCCGGCAAACCTCTTCGTGGCCGGTTTCATCGGCAATCCCAAAATGAATTTCCTGAAGGTCACCTGCAAATCAGTCAGCGCAGAGGGCGTGACTGTGGCATATGAAGGCCAGACAATCACCGTGCCGGTGGAGCCTCGTGCGGGTCTTGAGGGTTCTAAGCTGACGCTGGGCATTCGCCCGGAACATACCCTGCTTGAAGCCGCCGATCTTAATATCAAGGTTGCGCCGAGTGTGATCGAGCGGCTCGGGATCAACACGATCGCTTACGGGGTCGCGCCGACGGGCGAGAATTATTGCGCCCTGCTGTCGGGCTCGGCACCTGTTGTCGTGGACGAGCCCATTGTCACCGGCATCAAGGCCGCCGATTGCCATCTGTTCGATGAGAGCGGCATTGCGCTCGAGCGACGCGTCGATCTCTCCGTTCTGAAGTTGATACAATAGGGGCTGGAGCCGGGCTATGACATCTGTTGACCCATGCCCGGCTGTTTCCGACACGACCCGTGTGCGGCAGTCTTCTGTCTCGAGACGAAAAAACAACGCCGGACGTTCGGCCCGGCGTTCACATCTTTCTCTGATGCTTGTTGGTTCAAGGCATGGGGTTGGGCATGTAGCCGGTGAAGCCGCTGATTTTCCAGCGCCCTTGGTGCAGCCTGCAATAATAGAGCGTCTGCCATTTCATGACGTCAAAGCTGCCATCGGCCTTGCGAAGCCCGCCGTCGAACTTCTTGCGCACCAGCGCGGTTTCTCCTTCCACTTCGATCTCTTCGAGCGTGGTTGTCGTGAAAATGGCGTGGCGCGGATCGTCCGCAAATTTCTGGGTCTGGAAATCATGCGCCTGCCGCAGCCATTCCTCCCGATAGGCCGAAAGAGATGGGAAAGACAGGCGCCAGTTGTCCGGGTTTGGATCTCTGTTGGCATTGATTCCGAGGAAGCCATCCTCAACGAAGTCGCCCGCGACCCTCGACCAGTCAGCCGCGAGGAAGGCATCGATGTCGCGCGTCACCAGCATCTCCCAGATGGAGTGGCGGGCACTGTCGGTTTCGGGGAAGGGATTTTTGAAGGGGTCGCGCATCATTCGGGTCCAATGTTGAAATTGTTTTCAGATTTTGGATATTTATCTGGCGAATATTGTTGGCATATGCTCATCTCTCAATCAACAGAGAAAATTATTTTCATTAAGGAGATGTCGGTGCTGTCGTCAGAGGGACGAAATACGCTTGTTTCAAGGAGGAATGCGGTTGACGGGCGCATCTTAATAGGATGCATCGGGAACGGGGCCAGACTTTAGGTTTTGGCACAACGGAGACCGGCGAGCATGGATATTTTTGCAAAGATTCAGGAAGACAGGGGACAGTTCTCGCAGTCGGAGCGGCGGATAGCCGACATTCTGGTCTCGGATTTCGAATTTGCGGTCAATGCGTCGATCATCGAGCTTGCGGCCCGCGCGGAAGTATCGCCACCAACGGTGACGCGTTTTTGCCGGCGGCTGGGCTGCCAGAGCTTTTCCGATTTCAAGGTGAGCCTTGCCAAGACGGCTTATGTCGGCGTTCGATATCTGACGTCCGAGCCCTCCAGCACCAGCCCGTCAGACGTTGCTGAAGAGGTATTGGCCAAGGCGCAGGAAGCTCTGTTTCTGTTACACAGGACGCTCGATCCGGCGCTTGCAGATGCGGCGGCGACAAAGATTGCCAATAGCGGCATGATCTATGCCTTCGGAGCGGGCGGCAATTCGTCGATGATCGCTTCCGAGATTCAGAACCGGCTGTTTCGCCTTGGGTTGCGGGTTTCGACCAGTGCCGATCACAGCATGCAGCTGATGATGACGGCCGCAGCACGCAAGGAAGACGTGATTATCGGCTCGTCCTTTTCGGGGCGCAATATGGAGTTGGTGAAGTGCTTCAGGCTGGCGCGCGAAATGGGCGTGACGACGATTGCACTCACCCAGAGCGACACGCCCGTCGCCGCCGCCGCGGATATGGTGGTGGCGGTCAATGTGCCCGAGGGAAACAATATCTTCCGCCCGACCTCGTCGCGCTATGCCTATCTCGCCGCCGTCGATGTTCTGGCGACGCTTGCTGCCTACCATCAACGGCAAAGGTCAATGGTGACCCTGCGTCACATCAAGCAGCAGCTTGTCGAGCATCGTGACCCGGACGACAGGCAATTGCTCGGTGATTGAGGGTGGAATGATCGACAAAATAGGTGCTTTGCCTGAACCCGCTTAACGACGGGTTGCAAGCTTCAAGGGAGTTGCAGGACATGCAAGACAGAAAAGACCAACTCGCCGTGGTAACCGGCGCGGCCGGCGATATTGGCCGGGCAATTGCCGCGGCACTCGCTGAGACCCATGCAAGGGTGGTGTTTGTCGATATCGACGCTGACGCCCTTTCAGGGGCTGTTTCGCTGCTGTCCGATTCCGAAGTCATTGCGAAGACCTGCGACGTTACGGACCCGCAGGACCTTTCAAGGCTGGCGGCTGAAGTCGCCGAACTGGGTGATGTCGCCACCCTCGTTAACAATGCGGGTGCTGCAAGAGCCGTCAGCCTGCATGATACGACGCCCGAAATCTGGCGCAAGGACAATGCGCTCAATCTGGAAGCGCCGTTTCTCTGCTTCAGGGCATTCGAGGAAGCGTTGAAGCGCACGCAGGGCTCTGTGGTCAACATCACCTCCGTGAACGGCATGGCAGTCTTCGGTCATCCGGCTTACAGCGCGGCGAAGGCCGGCTTGATCCATCTGACGAAACTGATCGCCGTTGAATACGGCAAGTTCGGCATTCGCGCCAACGCCGTTGCGCCCGGCACGGTGCGCACACAGGCGTGGGAGGCCCGTGCTGCTACCAATCCCAGGGTATTTGAGGAAGCGCAGCATTGGTACCCGCTGCAACGGATCGTCAAGCCCGAAGACGTCGCAAATGCGGTCGCTTTTCTGGCGGGTCCTCAGGCTGCTGCCATCAGCGGCGTGTGCCTGCCGGTCGATTGTGGCCTGACGGCCGGGCAGGCGCCGCTGGCGCGGACGTTTTCGCAATCCGAACACTACTGATCAAAACCCTTTTACGGGTTTAATGCGAAATAAAGGGGAGCATCATGGCGCTCGCACAGTATCGTCTCGAAAATTCCTGGCATCCGCTTGCCGACTCCGCATCTGGCGGCTTCACTTTCACCCTGGTCAATCTGTCGCGTGAGCCGTTGACGGATTTCCGCATCGTTTACACGTCGCTGACGCGGACGGTGGACAAGCCGGTTTGCGACAACGCGGTTTACCTGCGCCGAAATGCCAATTTCCATGAATTTGCGCCGCCGGTCGGCTTCGTGCTGGAAGCCGGACAATCCTGGCGCTTTACCGTCGATGGCCTGCTGCGACCGGCGAGGCACCGCACGGATGGGGCAAAGTCTGCTTACATCAGCCTTGCCGATGGCACGCATCGCGCCGTGGATGTGGGGGACTTGATGCTGGATGGCCGTCACAGCGAACCGGCGCCGGTGCTGCTTCCCGAAGGCAAGCTCGATCTGCCCTTCGCCATTCAGCCCTGGCCCGCCGAAATCGACGCCGAGCCCGGCGAGGGCTTTCCCGTCGCGCTCTTCCCGACGGAAGATGCGGGAGCCGAAGAAGTGCTTGCGGTGGAAACCGTGCTGTCGCTGTTCCGCAGGCTCTTTGCCGTCGGGCATGTGCCTTTCAGCCTTGCGCCGGTGCATGAAGGAAAACCACTGCATTTCAAGCGGCATAGCGGGCTGGAAGCGGAAGGTTACCGCATTTCCTTCTCCAGCGACGCTGTGACAGTCGAATATTCGGCTGCTGCCGGTCTGCAATATGGTCTCACGGTTCTGGCGCAGCTGCTGCATGGCGCGCGCGTCGATCCGAAATTCCGGTTCCCAGCCTCGGGCACCATCGGCGATGCGCCGCGCTATAGCTGGCGCGGCTGCCATCTCGATGTTTCGCGGCAGTTTTATCCGACAGACGATGTGCTACGGCTGATCGATATTCTCGCATGGCTGCGTATGAACCGCTTCCACTGGCATCTGACGGACGATGAGGCATGGCGTCTGGAAATCAAGGCCTATCCGCTGCTCACGACGATCGGTGCGACGCGTGGCCCGGATGCGCCGCTCCTGCCACAGCTCGGCAATGGGGCGGAGCCGGTTTCCGGCTTTTACACGCAGGACGATGTGCGTCTCGTGGTCGCGCATGCGGCGGCATTGAATATCGAGGTCGTGCCGGAGGTCGATATTCCCGGTCATAGCACGGCGGCTTTGGTTGCCTATCCGGAGCTGACGGATGGGCAGGAAGCACCTGACAGCTACCGTTCCGTGCAGGGATACCCGAACAATGCACTTAACCCCGCGATCGAGCAGACCTACGAATTCCTCGGCAAGATCTTTGACGAGATGGTTGAACTCTTTCCGTCACGGCTGATCCATATCGGCGGTGACGAGGTTGCGGACGGATCGTGGCTGGCCTCGCCGCTTGCGAGGGGTCTCATGGAGAAGGAAGGGCTCGATGGCACTTTCGGTATTCAGTCCTACTTCATGAAGCGCGTCCAGGCCATGCTGCATGAGCGCGGCCGCCAGCTTGCCGGCTGGGATGAGGTTTCTCACGGCGGCGGCGTCGATCCGTCGGGAACATTGCTGATGGCGTGGCAAAAGCCGGAGGTCGGGCTTGAGCTGGCAAAGCAGGGTTATGACGTGGTGATGACGCCAGGTCAGGCCTATTATCTGGACATGGTGCAGGATGAGGCATGGCAGGAGCCGGGTGCAAGCTGGGCTGGCACCGTTCCGCCGTCGCATACCTACGGGTATGAGGCCGTTGGCGAGTTTCCCGACGAATTGAAGGAAAGGATGAAAGGCGTTCAGGCCTGCATCTGGTCCGAACATTTCCTCAACCGCGCCTATTTCAACCACCTCGTTTTCCCAAGGCTTCCGGCCATTGCCGAGGCGGCGTGGACACCGAAGGCGCAAAAGGACTGGCTGCGTTTTGCAGCCATCGTTCCGTTGAACCCGGTTTATTGAGGAGGGTGGGATGCGCATTGCCATTGGCGGTATTCATACCGAGTGCAGCACCTATTCCCCCGTGTTGATGGTGCAGGAGGATTTTCGCGTCTTTCGCGGCGTAGATCTTCTGGAGGCGGAATATTTCAGTATCCTTCGCGAGGGCGGGGCGGAACTGCTGCCGCTGCTGCATGCGCGGGCGGTGCCGGGCGGCCCGATTTCACGCGCAGCCTATGATGCGTTCAAGGACGAATTCCTCGAGCGTCTGAAGACCGCATTGCCGCTGGACGGGCTTTATCTCGCCATGCATGGCGCGATGAATGTCGAGGGCATGGATGATGCGGAAGGCGACTGGATTTCCAGTGCCCGAGCTTTGGTTGGCCCGGATGTTGTTGTCGCGGCGAGCTACGATTTGCATGGCAATGTCAGCCAGACCATTATCGATCAGCTGGATATTTTCGCCGCCTATCGCACAGCCCCGCATATCGACGTACGCGAAACGATGGTGCGTGCCTGGACGATGCTGAACAAGGCTCTGAAGACGGGAGAAAAGCCCGGCGTGGCCTGGGCGAAAATTCCGGTTCTGCTGCCGGGCGAAAAGACGTCCACGGAAGACGAGCCTGCCAAAAGCCTCTATGCCGCCCTGCCGGATTACGATGCACGGTCCGGCGTGTGGGATGCGAATTTCATGATCGGTTACGTCTGGGCCGACGAGCCGAGGGCGACCGCTTGCGCGGTGGTGACGGGGACCGACAAGGCGGCGGCAAAGGCTATCGCCACCGAAATTGCGCAATCCTACTGGGATGCACGGCAGGATTTTCGTTTTGGTCCGGTGACGGAGCCGCTCGACACCATCCTGGGGATTGCCGAAAGGACCGCCACACGGCCGATCATTCTTGCCGACTCCGGCGATAACCCGACGGGCGGCGGAGTGGGCGACCGCGCCGATGTACTGGCGGCGCTGATTGAGCGCAACTGGCAGGGTGCGCTGTTGGGCGGCATAACCGACCGGCCGGCTGTTGACGCTTGTTTTGCTGCTGGCGAAGGTGCTGCGCTTTTCCTGAAGATCGGCGGCAGTCTCGATCCGCAGAGCCCGTCCGTGACCGTTGAGGCCCGTGTTGTGAAACTGGACGATCCAGGTGCTGCTGACCAACGGCAGGCGGTGGTCGCCATCGGCGGCATCACGGTCATTCTGGCGGCGCGGCGCAGGCCCTATCACATGATTTCCGATTTCACCCGTCTTGGCTTTAATCCAAAGGAGGTGCGGCTACTGGTCGTCAAGTCCGGTTATCTTTCACCGGAGCTTGCGCCTATTGCCAATCCCAACTTCATGGCGTTGACGGAAGGCGTCATCAATCAGGATATCGAAAATCTTCCCAATCGCCGCCGGGACGGCGATTTTTACCCATGGAAGCCGGATTTCGATTATTCACCCACACCCGTTCTGTCGGCCCGCTGGCGATGACGGCGCTCCGATAGTTTACCCCGATCCGGCAAAGCCGGATCACATCCAGGCGAATTCCCATGCCATCGGCTCTTTCCATCGTCATCAACAATCCGTCGATCCGCATCGGGGCGCTCGCCATCCTGTTTTTTGGCTTCTCGAATGCCGCGACTGCCCCCTATCAGGCAGTCATCGGTATTCGCGAAATCGGGCTCAGCAACAGCGTCTATTCGATGCTGATGCTGCTTGCCGCCATCATCAACGTCAGTGCCAGCGTGTTGATGGGGATCGTGGCCGACAGGCTGGGAGAATATCGTAAACCCATGCTGTTCATCGCGCTTTTCGGCGTTAGCGGTTATCTTCTGGTCTATCTGGTCGGCAACGCCACGGCTTTCGTCAGCGCCAAGCTCCTTCTGCTTCCGATTTTCGGGGCGATGAATTCGCTGATCTTCGCGCATGTGCGCGCGGACGCACGCAACCTTTCGACCGGCGACATGATCGCGGTGAATTCGATCATGCGCGCCACCATCTCCCTGTCCTGGGTTCTGGTGCCCGGTATCGTCGGTATTTTCCTTGTGAACTCCGGCAATATGCTTCTGGCCTTCCTGTTCTCGGGCATTTGCGCGCTTGTCTGCTTCCTGTTGGTTGCTTTCTGCTTGCCACGCGCGGCGACGCCGGCGGTGGTCAATACGGAGGCGCGCTTCGGCTTTATGGCTTCGCTTTCGGAAATCGGATCGCGGCGGGTGCTGTTGCGGATCATCGCCATCGCGCTGATCTGCTCGATGCTGCATCTGAACGACTCTATCCGCTCGCTCATCATCACCGGACAGGCAAGGGGTACGGTCGCAGATATCGGCATCGTCGCCGGTATCGTTGCCGCGCTGGAAATCGTTTTCATTCTCTTTTGGGGCTGGATCGAGAAGAAGATGCCGCAAACGCTCACGCTTGCGGCTGGCTCGGTACTTTACGCGATATACCTTGTCCTGCAGGGGCTCGCGACCGCGCCATGGCACATTTACGCGCAAACCCTCATCAGCGCGCTGGGTGCAGCCGCCATCATCAGTATTCCCATTACCTATCTACAGGAGTTGATCGCAGACCGGCCGGGGCTAGGAAGCTCGCTGATCGCCGTAAACATCTTCCTTGGGGCTGGTCTCGGCGCTCTCATTTTTGCTTTGGGAACGCTGGTCACCAGCTATTCCGGCACGTCGATACTCGGTGCGATCGTCGGTTTGGGCGGCGTTTATATGCTCTACACGCTTGATGGGACCGGCCGCCGCAGGTAACGGCCACCCGGATGAAAGAGGTACCTATGATTCTCGAAATTTGCGTGGACGATGTGGCGGGTCTGGAAGCGGCCGTGAGGGGCGGGGCAGACCGTATCGAACTTTGTGCCGCGCTCTCGGGCGGCGGGGTCACCCCATCGGCAGGGTTCATGCAGCGGGCGGCGACCTATGGACTGCCGGTGAGCGTGATGATCCGGCCGCGCGCCGGCGATTTCGTGTTCACGCGCGACGAGGCCGACGTGATGAAGCGCGATATCGATGCGGCACGCGTGGCAGGGCTTTCCGGCGTAGTGATCGGCGCATCGCGTGCCGATGGCTCGCTTGATATGCTGATGCTTGAAGAATTGCGCCGCCACGCGGATGGGCTGGACATGACGCTTCACCGCGCGTTCGATGTCGCGCCCGATTTGGAGGAGGCTCTGGAGGCTGCTATCTCGCTCAGTTTTCCTCGCGTCCTCACCTCAGGCGGTGCGCGCTCGGCGCTGGAGGGCATCGAAACTTTGGCGCGTCTATCGGATGTCGCCAAGGGCCGCATCGTCATCATGCCGGGTGCCGGTGTGCGTCCGCAAAGCGTTCAGGCTTTGCTGGATCGCTTTCCGATCACGGAAATCCACGCTTCCTGTTCCGCCGTGCTATCCTATGATCCGGAAAGCATGGTGGCGAAGCTTGGTTTCACCGGTGCAGGGCGGAAGGCGACGGACGAAGCCGCCGTGCGCCAATTAAAGGCAATTCTCACCGCTCGTCATAAAGGCGGCGTAGCGCTCTAGCGGTGCCGGCGGCGCCATCGAGATCGAGGTGAACCTTGCCCGGTTCCGGCAGCGCCAGAGCTGCCTCGATGGCGTCGGACATGGACTGTCCAGAGATGTTTTTTTCCTCCAGCACCTGCGCCAGCCCGAGCCGCGCCAGCCTTTCCGCGCGGGCGCTCTGCTCCGTCTCGCCCCCGGCCGCGAAGGGGATAAGAAGCGAGCGGCATTTCGCCTGGAGGACGTCGCAAACGGTGTTGTAGCCAGCCTGCGAGACCGAAAGCCGCGCGCCTGCCAGAAGACTGGCGAAATCCTTGCGGAAGCGGAAGACGGAGACATTGTCCGGCGCTTCAGCGGAGATCGCATCGAAATCCATCTGCGGCATGTTCGGGCCGGTGACGAGGCACCAGCTTTTGATGCCAGGGAGCAACGGGGCGGCCTCAAGCGCTGCCCGGATGAGCGCTGCACCGACAGCACCACCACCTGCGGAAACCACGATATCGAATTTTTCCACCGGCTCCGGCGGTGGCAGCGGGGCGACGAGCCCGGTGTAGACAATGCGCTGGCTGATCTCGTCGGCGAGGGGGAAAGTGTCTTCCAGCCGGGCGAAGTCGGGATCACCGTGCACCAGCACCGCGTCGAAATGTTTCTTCACCAGGGAAACGGTCTCTTCGTCCCGTCCCGGCTTGGTCTTTTCCTGCAGGATATCACGCAGCGATGTCATGACGAGCGGGCGTGGTTCGCTGTCTTCGATCTCGTCCAGCAGCGGCAGCAATTCGAAGCGCACCTGTCGGCGGCCAAAGGGGAAAGCCTCGATGATGACGATATCGGGTTTCGCGCCGTGATAGGCGCCGATCAGCATGTCGGTTCTGAGGTTCTTGATGGCGTCGTCAACCGGCTTACCGGCACTGTCGACAAGGCCGGAAAAGCTGCCGTCACTCACGGCGATCGGCGGCAACTCCACATGGCGGATGCCTTCACCCGGAAAACCCGGAACTGGAGTACCGCCGGTGACGAGAACAACGTCAAAGCCATCCGCCTGCAGAGCATTGGCGATGCGGCTGGCGCGGGCAATATGGCCGATGCCGAGAAGATGCTGGACGTAAAAGAAAACACAGGGACGTTTTTCCATCTCGGTCATGGTGTCTTTTCCCACTCGGTCTCGAACAGAGCCTTCAATTCCGCGATACTAGTGCGATGATCGAAGGCGGTTCGCACACGGTTTTCTGCGGCAGCGCCCAGACGTTGGCGCAGTTGTGGATCGGTGATCGCGCTGCGCAGCGCTTCCGCAAAGGCTGCCGGATTTTCCGGCTCCGTCAGCAGACCGTTTTCGCCATTGACGAAGAACTCCGGAATGCCTGAAATATTGGTGGAAACGCAGGTCAGCGCCTGGCTCGCTGCCTCGACCAGCACATTGGGTAGACCGTCGCGATCGCCATCGCTGGTGATGCGGCAGGCAAGCGCGAAGAGGTCCGCCTCGCGGTAATTTTCCAGCACCTGCTTTTGGTCCATGGCGCCGGTCCAGACGATCCTGTCGGCAATGCCGAGTTCGTCGGCCAGTTTTTTCAGCGCGGAGAGTTCATCGCCACCGCCGATATGGGTGAAGCGCCAATGGATGGTCTGGGGAAGCGACGAGAGCGCCCGCAGCAGAATATCGATGCCCTTTTTCTTCACTGCCCGACCGACGCTCAAAATCCGAACGGGGTCATCCGAATTGGATCCGTCCCGCGCTGGGCGGGGCGTTTCGAAATGCGGAAATCGGGTGAGATCGAGACCGTGATAGCTTAGATGCACATTCCGCCGCGCCCCGGAAAGGGTCTGCAGGTGCTGAAAGCCACCAGCGGTGCAGGTAACGGCCCAGCGGGCGCTTTGCAGCTTGGCCGCAAGGTCGCGGTCGCCGGAGGTCCAGATGTCCTTTGCGTGCGCCGAAATCGTCCACGGCACGCCCGTGATGAGATGGGTATAGGCTGCGACCGACGCGGGCGTGTGGATGAAATGGACATGCAGCCATTCGGCATCCTCTGGCCATTCATGCGCGAGCACCGCGGCCTGCCCAAAGCGGCGGAAGCGGTTGCGGCTGAAATCATGCGGCAGGTCGCTGAAAAAACGGCGAAGCGCTCTGCTGAAACCGCGCTTCTTGCGGCAGGCCCAGAGCGCTTTCAGGACCCGCAAAGGCTCTTCATGCAGATATTCCGGCAGATATGTGACGGGTGCCCGGATTTCATCGTGGACAGGATGACGCTTCTTATCCGTCGGCCGGCGCATCGACACGAGTTCGAGTTCCAGCCCCGCCTTTTCCAGCCCCAGAAGTTCCTGGGCGATGAACGTCTCAGACAGGCGCGGGTAGCCCTTCAGGAGCACCACGATTTTTTTCGTATCGGTCACAGCGTGTATGTCTCTAAAAATTGGTGCCGAGCCGACATCAGGCGCTCAGCGTCATCTGTGATCTCTCACCCTCGGGCGGCAGCCATTCGGCAATTCTGCGGGAGATGTTTTCGAGACCGTCGAGCTTCAAGCCGCGCGCGCTGACCGAAGGCGGCGCGCGATTGGGCAGGGCCTTTAGCGCTGCCGCCATTTTTGCCGGGTTTTCGGCATCTTCCGGCAGCAGCATGTCGAAAAGACCAAGCTCGGATGCACGACTGGCGCGGATCAGCTGTTCTTCCCGCGGTACCGTGCGGGGCACAACGAGGGCGGGCTTATCGAAGGATAATATCTCGCAAACAGTATTGTAGCCGCCCATCGATACAACGGCCTGCGCACCAGCGACGAGGTCTTCCATGCGGTTGTCGAATTCGATGATCTCGATATGCGGGATATCGGCGACGCTGCTCATGAAGCGCTGGCGCTGATCTGCCGGCATATAGGGGCCAAGCACGACGAGCGCCTTGTGGGTCAGTTCTGGGTCATGGTGATAGGCGTTGATGACGTCGTCGATCAATTCACTGCCGTCGCCACCGCCGCCGGTGGTGATGAGAAGATAATCGCCTTCCGGCCGGTGAGCCACTGTCTCGGCCTGCGTCTTGGATCGCTGGAGAAAGCCGACGAAATCCATCTTGTCGCGAACGGTCTTCGGGACATCGAGCCCTGTCAGCGGATCGTGAAAATCAGGCGGACCATAGACCCAGACATGGTCATAGAGCTTGCCGATCTTGTTCATGACATTGTTGCGCTTCCACTCGGCCTCGAGCAGCTGCGGCGCGTCCATGACATCACGCAGGCCGATGACGAGCTTTGTGCCCTGTCCCTTGAGATAGGCGAGCGTCTCTTCCACCTCGCCGCGCAAGCCCATGGGCTCCTTGTCGACGATGAAGATGTCAGGCTTAAAGCTTTCGGCGGTATGATAGATGATGGAGCGGCGCATCTTCAGCGTTTCCTGAAGATCGATATGCCTGTCCATCGAGGTGTATTCACCATTGCGGAGCTTGATGACGCTCGGGATTTTCACGAAATCGACGCGGGCGCGGTAATCGAATGCACCGGCAATGGTGGCGCCTGAAATGATGAGAACGTTCAGGCCGCGATAATCCTCCACCAGCGCGTGCGCGATCGTGCGACAGCGCCGCAGATGGCCGAGACCGAAGGAATCATGGCTGTACATGAGAATGCGCGCGTCGTTCAAACGGGAGCTCATGGGCCACACCTCTTTTTGCCTTCCACAAAAAAGGCGATGGCTGAAGGGCAATAGATCAAGGTGTATTCCATTTTATCTGAAGGGGTCCGCCGCATCACGTAGTCCGTCGCCGAAGAAATTAAAGGCCAGGATGACGAGAACGACCGGGATCGTCGGGATGAGAAGCCACGGATATAGCGCAATGACGCTGACGCTGCGCGCCTCCGTGAGCAGAATTCCCCAACTTGTGATCGGTGGCCGAAGACCGAGGCCGAGGAAGCTCAACGCAGTCTCGCCGAGGATCATGCCGGGAATGGTGAGCGTCGCCGAAGCGATGAGATGTGACATGAAGCCGGGAATGAGGTGTCGGCCAATGATGCGCGAAGTTCCGGCGCCCATCAATTGTGCTGACAAAACATAGTCTTCTTCGCGAAGCGCCAGCAGTTTGGAACGCACGGCGCGCGCAAGGCCCGTCCAGTCCAGCATGCCGAGAATAATGGTGATGCCGAGATAGACGAGGATGGGGCTCCAGGTCACCGGCATGATTGCGGCGAGCGCCAGCCAGAGCGGAATGCTCGGAATGGATTGCAGCACTTCGATGATGCGCTGGACGATCAGATCGAATGTGCCGCCGCGATATCCCGCGAGACCACCGATCACAATGCCGAGAACGAAGCTCATCGCGACGCCGAGAAGGCCGATAGTCAACGAAATTCGCGCGCCGTAGATGATGCGGGAAAGCACGTCACGGCCGAGCCGGTCGGTGCCAAGCAGGAACATTTCTCCGCCTTCGGCCGGGCAGACGAAGTGGGTTCTGCCTTCGAACAGGCCCCAGAAACGATAGGTGTCACCCTTGCAGAAGAAGCGCAGCGGCTGGATATCCGTTGGCACGTCGCGGTAGACGCGCCGCAGATTATTCATGTCGAGCGTCATCTCGCGGCCATAAACGAAGGGCCCGACAAATTTACCATCGTTGAAGAGATGAATGGACTGCGGCGGCGCAAAGATATGATCGATGTTTCGGGTGTGCAGATTATAGGGCGCAAGGAATTCGCAGATGAGGATGGACAGATAAAGCACCAGCAGGAAAGCGCCGGACCAGACGGCAATCTTGTGCTGGCGGAACTGCCACCACATCAGGCGCAGCTGCGACGCCTTGCTAAAGGCGGCCATGCCCGATGTGTTAGGTTCGATCAGAGAAGGATCGAAAGGCGCTGTCGAGACATAATGGGGAAGGGCGTCGCCGGGCTTCGGGATGGATGAAGTCATTTGACGTTACCACCTCCAAAACGGATTCGGGGATCGAGTATGGCAAGGGCGATGTCCGAAACCAGAACGCCGATGACCGTCAGGAAGGCAAGGAACATCAGGAACGAGCCGGCCAGATACATGTCCTGACTCTGCAACGCCCTGATCAGCATCGGGCCGGTTGTTTCCAGCGACAGGACGACCGCTGTGATTTCCGCTCCCGATATAATGGCGGGCAGGATGGAGCCGATATCCGAGATGAAGAAGTTGAGCGCCATGCGCAGCGGATATTTGGTCAGCACCTTGAAGGGGTGCAGACCCTTGGCGCGAGCGGTCACCACATATTGTTTCTGCAGCTCATCCAGAAGGTTGGCGCGCAGCCGACGGATCATGCCGGCGGTGCCCGCCGTGCCGATGATGAGCACCGGTATCCAGATATGTTCGAGGATCGACTTGAACTTTGCCCAGCTCATCGCCTGATTGAGGTACTCCCGGTCCATCAGGTGGCCGATGGAGATGCCGAACCAGATGTTGGCGAAATACATCAGGATCAACGCCAACATGAAGTTTGGAATGGCAATGCCGAGCAGGCCGAGGAAGGTCAGGCCATAATCGCCCCAGCTGTATTTGTGGGTGGCGGAATAGATGCCGATCGGGAAGGCAATGAGCCACGTGACGATGATCGTCAGGAAGGACACCAGCACCGTCAGCCAGAGGCGGTCGCCCACGACATCGCTGACGGGCAGCTGATATTCGAAGGAATATCCGAAATCGCCGACCAACATACCTGTCGCCCAGCGGAAATAGCGGATCGGTGCGGGTTGGTCGAAACCATAGCGGGTGCGCAACTCCTCGATTTCAGCAAGGTTCGCCGTCTCGCCCATGGCGCGCAACTCGGCGACATAACTTTCGAAATAGTCACCCGGCGGCAGCTCGATGATGGTGAAGACAAGCATCGAAATCAGGATCAGCGTTGGGATCATGACGAGGATGCGCTTTAAAATATACCGCAGCATATCAGGCCTCTCCGTCATACCAGAACGTATCCGGCATGTAGACGCCGAGATAGGATGTCGGTTCATAACCGAAAAGCGCCTTGTCCGGCACGTTTCGCATGCGCTTCACATGAACAACCGGTTGCAGCGCGCCGTTGACAATGCCGATGGAGAAGACCTGCTGGGTGTAAACACCAAGCATTTCCAGCCAGATCGCTTCGCGTTCTTCCTCTGTCACGCTTCTGCGCCAGGTCTTCAGGAGATCGAGCAGATGGGCGGCTTCCTTCAGGTCGGGCTCTTTACCTTCGCGGCCGCCCGAGAGATAGTGAATGCCCCAGACCGGCCATTGAAGCTGGTCGTCGCCTGTGGGGGCAAGCCCTGACGGCAGCATGTCGGCCGTGGGCACGCCATTATCCATCCCCATCCACACCGACATCAAGACTTCGCCGCCCATGGCGCGCTTTCGGAAAACATCACGCTGGGTAGGACGAACGGAAACCGCGATGCCGATATGCCGCCAGTGGTCCGTGACCAGCTCCATCACGTCGGTTTCCAGCGTGCTTTCGCCCGTGGTCTCGACGATAATGTAAGCCGGGCGGCCGTCCGGCAGAAGACGAAGGCCGGCATCGTCGCGTTTGTCGAGACCGACCTCATCGAGCAATCTATTTGCCGCTGCGCGGTCAAAGACGCTCCAGGCGTCCGCAAATTCCTGCCGGTAAAGCGGGCTTTCCGGTAGAACGGTGTCGGCGCTTTCCTTGGCGAGCCCGTAAAAGCAGACCATGTTGATTTCGTGCCGGTTGATGGCAAGCGACAGAGCACGGCGCACACGCACGTCCTGGAACGTGCTTCGCCAGACCGGATCAGCGCAGTTGAGATTTGGCAGGAGCGCGATGCGCGAGCCCTGGGAGCGCTTGTAGAGATTAACCTTCAGGGGAAAACGCTTCTCCGCGTCCTTCAGGAACGTGTAATCGGCAAAATCAAGGCCGAAATATTGCAGGTCGCTATCGCCCGAGGCTGTCTTGGCGGAAATGATATCGGATGAGGTGACGTTCAGCAGGAAGCGGTCGAGATAGGGCAGTTGCAGCCCGTTTTCATCGACGCGGTGGTAATAGGGATTGCGTTCGAAGACGAATTGTTCGGCCGGTGGTGCGGTGGTGTTGCGCCAGGCGTCAAGCGTTGGCAGAGCAGGGTTTTCCGGGCGCACCTGCCGCGACATCTTGATGTGCAGCCCGCTCCAGTCATCCGCCTTGTTTTTCTTGATGAGCTTGGCCAGGTTTTCCGGCGTCTGATATTTGACGTGGAACTGCTTCATGTACGCGGCTGGCAAGAACAGCCGCGCCGGCGACGCTGCCGCAAGCTTCGCCAGAAAATCCGGGTTCGGGCCATCCCAGCTGTAACGAACGGTCAGCTTGTCGATCACCTCGATCTGGGGTGGCTTGTTGTTGACGAGAAGCTCGATTGGCGGGCCGCCCTTGTGGATTTCCTTATTGAGAGCGACATCCTCCCAGAAATAGCGAAAATCCTCTGACGTGAAATCGCTGCCATCGGACCATTTGTGGCCCTCACGCAGCTTGAAGGTGAAGATGCGCTCTTCCTGGACCTCGTAGCTTTCGAGGATATCCGGATGCAGCTCGAATTTCTCATCATATCCGACCAGCCGGGCATAGTTGCTGATGGGCATCAGGCGGATATCTCGCTGCCCACCGATCAGCATGCGCACCGTGCCGCCGTGTTTTCCGGGCTCACGACCGAGCGCTTTCACGTCGATCACACGCGGGTTTTTCGGCAGCCGGTCGGCGACGCCCGGTAATTCGCCTTTCTCGCGCTTTTCCTTGAAGTAGTCAGGATCAACATAAGCGGCGCGCGCAAAGGCCGGCATAAAAACGGAGGCCAGAAGGGCAAGGGTGGTGCGACGCGTGATCAAGGGCGAAGCTCCCGGATATCGGCATTGCCGTTGGCCAGCACGAAATGACCCTCGCCGAGGTCGGCTGAAACCATCTGGCCGTCGCCGTCATCCCGGAATTGTTTGCCCCAGTCGAATTTGCCCGTCGCGCTGATTTTGCCGATGGTGCTAAAATCAAGCGGGCGATCGAGATCGGGGAAGGGCACGGCTGCGAGCAGCGATTTTGTATAGGGGTGGACGGGAGCGCGCATCAGGCTCTCGCGCGGCGCCAGCTCCACGATACGGCCTTCACACATGACAGCTACACGGTCCGCCATATAGTCCACGACCGCCAGATTGTGCGAGATGAAGAGATAGGTCAGCCCGAGATCCTGCTGCAAGTCCTTCAGTAGATTGAGGATTTGTGCCTGCACGGACACGTCGAGGGCAGAAACGGGTTCATCGCAGATCAGCAGTTCCGGTCCGAGTGCCAGCGCCCTGGCAATACCGATACGCTGCCGCTGGCCACCGGAGAAGCTGTGCGGATAACGGTTCAGTGCGCTTTCGCCAAGGCCGATCGCCCTGACCAGACCACGAACTTTTTCCGCCCGGTATTTGGCGTCGCCGCGTCCATGGATTTCAAGCGGTTCGCTCAGAATGTTGCCGATGGTCATGCGCGGCGAGAGCGAGGAAATCGGGTCCTGGAAGACCATCTGTATCTTCGAGCGAAGCTCTTTCAGCTCGCCGTCCTTGGCATTGAGCACATCGATATCGCCTTCCTTCCGATGGAAAGTTATCGAGCCTTCATCGGGGCGAACCGCGCGCATCAGGATTTTGCTGACGGTTGTTTTGCCGCTGCCGCTTTCGCCGACCAGGCCGAGACATTCGCCACGGCGGATTTCGAAACTGACGCTATCGACAGCCTTCGTCGCATTGGCAGCGCCTTTGCGGAACCAGCTCGATTTGCGGGTCGTGAAGGTCTTGCTGATATTGTCTACCGTCAGCAGCGGGCCGGGGGTCTTGTTAACCGCGGCGGTCTTCTTGCCGACCAGACTTTCGTGGTCGATGTTGATTTCACGCAGCGCCTTCAGCCTTTCGCCCGGCTTCATGTCGAAGTGAGGCACAGCCGCCATCAGCCCCTTCAGATAAGGGTGGGCAGGCGCCTTGAAAATGTCGTTGACGGTGCCGGCTTCCATGATTTCGCCCTGATAGATCACGGCAACCTCGTCGGCGATGTTTGCCACCACGCCCAGATCGTGGGTGATGAGCAGCATGCTCATGTTGAGCCGGCTCTGAAGATCGCGCAGCAGTTTCAGAATCTGCGCCTGTATCGTCACATCAAGCGCGGTCGTCGGCTCATCGGCGATGAGAAGTGCCGGACGACAGATGAGCGCCATGGCGATCATCGCGCGCTGTCGCATGCCGCCCGACAGTTCGAACGGATACATGTTCACGACCTTCTTTGGATTCGAAAAGCCGACGAGGTCGAGGGTCTCGTACATTTTTTCAGCACGCTCTGCCGGTGACAGAATGCTGTGAATGCGAAGCGCTTCATCGATCTGGTTGCCGATTGTGTGCAGCGGCGAAAAGGAGGTCATGGGCTCCTGAAAGATCAGGCCGATGCGATTGCCGCGGATCGAGCGGATTTCCCGTCCATCCTTCGGCAATTGCAAGAGATCGACGGGGCCGGCGGCGGCATTTTCTGGATCGGTAAAGAGCACGCGGCCGCTCACCCGCGCCGTCTTGGGATGAATGCCCATGATCGTCTGGCCGATGACCGACTTGCCTGAGCCGGATTCGCCCACCAAGGCGGTCACTTTTCCCGGAAGAATGCGAAGGCTGGTGTCCCTGACGGCATCGATGGTGCCGCCCATGAGAGAAAATGAGACCCGCAGATTTTCGATACGGAGCAAATCTGCGCCAGCGCTCATGCCAAAGTGTTCCTTGCCGTCTCTCTATCGTTGCCTTGTGACAATTGCTCAGGAGGGCTTAAATTCACGTTATCGTAGGGCTTGTTGTCTGTCTATGCCTCTGAAACAATGAATTGTTTAGCGAATTCAAAGCCGGCTTCCGAAATGCGGTGCCTGCCTCATGCCTTTTGTTTGACGATAAGTTAACGAGCCTTTCTGAACGAGGATCCATGCCCGATAAGAAATATTACGACGGCCAGCTGGAGAAAGCCCGTCAGTTGCAAACTGAGGGCCAATATGCGGAAGCGCATGCGCTTCTCCTATCACTGGCTGCAGCAAAAGATGCGCACCTGATGGGGGAGCAGACCGTGCTTGGCCTGCCGCGCCGGCTGCATGCGGCAAGGTTGCGGCTTGCCAAGGCCGAAGGTGATCTGGTCGCCAGGATCGGGTATCAATATACGCTGGTTCCGCCGCCGCAGGCGCTGGAGAAATATGCGCGGTTTTCCACGGAGGAGCGCCGCTTGATCAGCCTCAAAAGCCGCGAGCCTGTGCCAAGATGTATCCACCAGATATGGATCGGAAACAAAGCGCCCCCCGTGTCGGTTGAGGCGTGGGCGGCGCACGCTGCTAAGCACGGCTATGACTATCGCCTCTGGCGCGAGGCCGATCTGGAGCGGGAAGGGGTTTTATCGAACGGCGTCTTTAAGGCGATGCTGGATGAAGCCGATTATCCGGGCGCGGTGGATGTTGCCCGTTACATCCTGCTGGAGCGTTTTGGCGGCATCTATCTTGACTGCGACTGGTATCCGGCCAGCGACGATGTGAGCTTTGACGCCTTTCTCCCTTTGGTGGGGTTGACGGTGTTCGATGAAAAAACGCCGCGCGACACGGGGCAGGGCAGCACGCTGCTTGCCAATTCCTTCATTGCCACACCCGCTGGCCATCCGGTCTTCCGCAAGATGCTCGAGTCATTTCCAGGGATTTTGAGGGACATGCCGCGTGCGCCGGCCTGGTGGTCCACAGGCCCGCTGATCTTCACCATCACAGCGCGAGCGGGAAGCATCAACCTTGCGCCGGCGGGTTTCGTCGCCGCGTCTCTGCCGGATCGCGCGCCCTTTGAAGAGGTCGAGGCGATCAGACGCACACTTTCGAACGCGGCGAGCGGCATACTCATCGCCTGGAAATCATGGTGAGAGGTTGTCGATGAGGTCCTTCGAAGACCGCCAGCGGGCGGCCGGATGACCGCAGGTGACCTCAAAAAGCCGTCTCAGGAAACCCCAAACCGCGCCATCATGCACGAGATGATGGGCAAGGATCCCGGTCGTTGCGCCGCTTTCGGCTGCGCTCAGAATACGGGCGGCGGTTTCTGCAAATAGCACATCAGCGTCGCGACCACCTCGGCTGCCGTGCCAGTCAATCACGTCAACATGGGTGTTCAGGCGTGGCGGAAGACCGGGTTTCTCCGGACCGAAAACGGAGAGGGCGCGGTAGCCAAGACCCGCCAGCCTTTCCACGATACCGGCGTCGATGCGGTTCCATGGTGGCACGAGCATTGGCACGAAACGGCTGCCATGCAGATCGTGCAGCTTTTCAAGCCCGGACTGCAATTCGTCAAGCACCACAGCCGCCTCACGATGCGATCCGAGTTCCTGCTTCTTTTCTTTTTCGCTGGCATAGTTCGTGTGCGACCAGCCATGGACGGCAACCTTCGCGATATGAGAAGCCTCAAGACGGCGTGCGAGTTTCTCCGTCGTCTTTTCGGGAATGACCGCGAGCGTCACTGGAACGCTGAAGTCGGCGCAGAGATCGAGCAGCGTTTCGAGTGCCGGTGTCGGTTCCACCGCATCGTCGTCCCGGAGCCAGAGATCGGCCTTTATGCCGCGCCGGCTGCATTCATCCAATGCCGCGTTAAGTTTTTCCAGACTCATGATCGTCGCGCCTTTGCCTGCAAAAGGATATGGTTCAGCTTCGTTGCGGCGTTTTCCAGAGATCGTTCATTGATGACGAATTGGCGGGCCGCTTTTGCCAGTTCCTCACGCTGCCTGTCATCGCCGAGCAGGGTCTTGATCGCCTCGGCATAAGCGGCTGTATCATTTTCCGGTGTCAGTAATCCTGTTGTGCCGGATTTTACCACTTCGGGAACACCGGCCACTTTTTCGGCCACGACGGGCAGGCCGGCAGCCTGCGCTTCGAGATAGGCGAGACCATAAGCCTCGCCATGGCCCGGCCAGACGTAGAGGGATGCTCTTGAAAGAAGTGCCGCGATGTCCATCGGGCTCTTTTCCCCATGCCAGACGAGGCGGTGATCGGGAAACGCGCTGAACATGGTCTCCACGGCCGTGCGTTCCGGGCCGTCGCCGACGATGTCCAGCCTCCAGCCGAGAGTTTCAGGCAATAAAGCGAGCGCTTCGGACAGGCTACGATAGCTTGAGAGCTTATCGCCCGCGCGCATCATGGCGACGGTGATGAGCCTTGATGGCTGTGGCCGAGGCGCCTTGCCGCGAAACGACCCGGCGTCGATAAAGGGTGGTAACATGGCCCATTGCAGGCTCGGGGAAGCGCGTACAAGCCCTTCACGATCCCGCGCGGTAAAGCAGATATTGACCGCGGCCCCGTTCAGTGCGGCGAGCAGCGCGTCCTGAACCGCCTGCCAACCCACATCGTTGCGTTTCGGCGAATAGGATGCCTCGGCCGTGACATAGGGGATGCCGAAACGCTTCACCAGTTCCGGTCCGAGCAGATCCGGGGCCTTGTAATAGGGATGGTAGCAGAACCAGAGGTCCGGTGCGCCGTCCTGACGCCATAGCTCCGTGATCGTTTCGATTTCGAGCCTGGCCTCATCGGCAAGCGATGACCGTGCCGGATCGTCCGGTTGTTTCAGAAAGCTGCGCAGCTCGGAAGCGACAAAAACCTCATGGCCACCCATCGTCATCGCCTTCATCAGCAAACGTGCCATCAGCCGGTCGCCGGAGGGAACGGGATGGTTGGGCGATTTGAGCGGCGCATAAAAGGCGATCTTCATGGCGATGGTTGTGCGTTGCCGACGGCTTGGGCGTCAACCGGAATTTGAAAGGGCCGAGCCTTGACAGGCTCCTCATTCTTGCCCAACTGAGAAGCATCTTTTGCACATGCGCGGAGCGTGACACGCTTTGACTTCCCCAGACATCTCCAAGAACCTGCTTTCCAGCATTCAAAACAAAAGCGCCAAAGCTGGCGTGATCGGGCTTGGCTATGTCGGCCTGCCGCTTGCCATGACGATCGCCAGGGGCGGTTTCAAGGTTGTGGGTTTCGATATCGATCCCGGTAAAATCACGGCGATCGACGCCGGTCGAAGCTATATCGAGGCGGTTTCGGACGAGGTGCTCGGCGATGTCCGGCAGGACGACGGTTTCGTCGCAACCAACGATTTTTCCAGACTGGCCGAATGCGACGTCATCGCCATCTGTGTGCCGACGCCCTTGACCAGATATCGTGAGCCGGACCTCTCCTACGTTGAAAAAACCTGTCGGGACATTGCCGCCCATCTGCGCAAGGGACAGCTGATAGTTCTGGAATCGACTACCTATCCCGGAACGACTGATGGTGTGGTGAAGACCATTCTGGAAAGCACCGGGCTTGTTTCTGGCGTCGATTTCTTCCTTGGCTTTTCACCCGAACGTGAAGACCCCGGCAATCGCGATTTCGAGACCTCGACGATCCCCAAGGTCGTTGCCGGCGATGGGGTCGCGGCCGGCGAGCTGATGGCGGCTTTTTACGGCTCAGTCGTCAAAAAAATCGTTCCGGTCTCGACCAACGCCACCGCCGAGGCCGTGAAGATCACCGAAAACGTCTTCCGTGCCGTCAATATCGCCCTCGTCAATGAACTGAAGGTCGTCTACGAGGCGATGGGTATCGACATCTGGGAAGTCATCGACGCGGCAAAAACCAAGCCGTTTGGTTTCATGCCTTTTTATCCAGGTCCGGGTCTCGGCGGCCATTGTATCCCGATCGACCCATTCTATCTCACCTGGAAATCGCGGGAATACGAGCTGCCCACGCGCTTCATCGAGCTTGCCGGCGAAATCAACACCGGCATGCCGAGGCATGTCATCGGCCGGCTTGCCGAAGCGCTCGATATTCATGCCGGCAAGGCGCTCAGCCGTTCCAGGGTGCTGGTGATTGGGCTCGCTTATAAAAAGAACGTGCCCGACATTCGCGAAAGCCCTTCGCTCAAGCTGCTCGAGATTATCAAGGAGCGTGGCGGCGACGCTGCCTATTTCGATCCTTTCGTTGCCGAAATCCCGAAAACGCGTGAATACAGTCATCTCATGGGCATGAAATCGGTGGCGTGGGACAGAGCCACAATTGGCCGCTTCGACGCGGTTCTTGTGGCAACCGACCACGATGATGTCGACTATGCCGCCCTGAGCACATGGTCACCCCTAATCATCGACACACGCAATGTCTTCGCGCGGCGTAATATCGCTGCAAAACACATTATCAAGGCCTGATAGCATGAGCAGACTGGACAGTTTCATTCGACGGCTGAGCGCGCAGCGGGACATCCTTAATCATGTCGCCGCTGATCTCGACTTGCCGCGCGAGGGGGCGCTCATGGAAATCGGGCTCGGAAACGGGCGAACGTTCAATCATCTGCGAGAGCTTTTTCCCGACCGGCGCATCATTGCCTTCGACAGGGCCATGGGCGCACACGCTTCCTCGGTTCCAGCGGAGGGCGATCTCGTGATTGGTGAAATTGCGCAAACCGCCCCAGCCTTTATCGGCGCGGAGGCGGCCATGGTGCACGCCGATATCGGTACGGGGTACCCCGAAAAGGATGCCGTGACCCTTACCTGGTTACCCGATCTTGCGGCCGGCATGCTGGCGAAGGGCGGCGTCGCGATCAGCGGGTTGCCTCTGGATCACGCCATGCTGAAGCCGTTGCCGGTGCCGGAAAGCGTGCCGACGGACCGCTATTTCCTTTACAGAAAGATCTGATGCCGGCGGTCGCCCATGCCTGGCACGGCGCTATTTCATAGATAGCGTTGGCTCTCTTCTGCAGAAAGCAGGAAGACCTCCATCTGCGAATTACGGCCACGAATGACGATCTGTTCGCTTCTGAGATCGGCAATCGGCTGCCCCGCCTGAATGATGGCAGGTTCGGAAACCACGATGGCGGCGCCGAATTCCTTGGCTTTGGATTCGAGCCGGCTTGCAACATTGACGGTATCGCCGATGGCGGTCAGCGTTTTTGCCGCACCGTATCCCATGACGCCGACGATGGTCGGGCCCGAATGAATGCCGACCACCACGTCCAGCCGGACGGAAAATTGCTTTTCTAGCCCCTCGTTAAGCGTTGCTATATCGCGTAAAATGGTTGCGGCCGCCTTCATGACATCGCGACAGCCATTCTCCGCATCGTCACCCAGTCCGAAGAGCGCCATGGCGCCGTCGCCGATAAATTTGTCCAGATGGCCGCCCGCATGTTCGACGGCCTGGCCGACGATGGTGAAATAGCGGTTGAGCAGGAAGACGACGTCATAAGGAAGCTTTGCTTCGGATAGCGTTGTAAAGTTTCTGAGATCGCAGAAGAGGATGGCTATTTCCTCTTCGCGGCCAGGCCTGGCCGGCTGGGCATCTGCCGGCAGGTCGCTTTGCTGGGGCGGTGAGACCAGAAGTGCGATATCCAGATCTTTGGTCGGGCGCAGCTGGCAGCCCAGCCGCACATCGGAATCGGCATGAATGCGCCGTAACGTTGTCTGTTCGATATCGCCGGGCGGGGGAAGCGGCCCATTGCTATGCAAAACCTTGACGCGACAGGTCGAGCACCGTCCCTTGCCGCCGCAGACGGAGTAGTGCGGGATGCCCGCAAGCCGGCTCGCTTCGAGAATACTGAACCCCGCCGGAACGCGCGCCTGCGCGCCATGTTCGTAGTTGATGCCGATGGCGGTCAATCGTTGGCGAAAACTGCGCACCCCACGCAACATGAAGACGAGGAGAACAGCGCCGGCGAAAACCGCTTCTATTGTGCCTGCGACGAAACTGATCCGGGTCTCCATCTCCCGCTGCAGCGGCAGTTCGTCTCTTTGGATGGTGCTGTCCATCAGCCCAGGTGGAAGAGCATATTTCTGATCTATTTCCTGAAGCCAGCGGCCGGCATCACTGAAGCCCAGGAGCGCCAGAAGCGGCAGCATGACCGCCACGGTCATGAAAAGGCCGGCGATGCGCGGATACCAGTCCCGGTACCGCAGCCAGAAATAAAGGCCGATACATCCGTGGACCCAGATGACAACCAAGGCGAGGCTTTGCCAGGCGCCGCCCATGGGATTGTTGATCCAGAGCCGCCGCACCACCGAATAATAGCCGACATCGATGCCATACATCATATGCGACACGCGGATGTTGACCGCGTGGCTGATGATCAGGAATGGGATCGAAAGGCCAAAGACGATCTGCAGCGCTTCCCGTAGCGGCATGCGCAGTGTCTGTCGCAGGTAGAGCGAACGCAACACGAGACAGACGTGAACCAGAACCGAACCGTAAAACAGCAGGCTGCTGACAGGGTTGAGCCAGATCAGGCTGAACCATTTGCGCGCGCGCTCAGCAGTGTCGATCGAGATGAGCGCGAGGGAGTGGTTGAAAAGATGGGAGAAAACGAAAGAAAATATGATGAGGCCGGAGAGGATCCGGGCACGTCTCAAATTGGTTTCTGAAAAGAAACGGATCATGCAAGTCCCGTCAGATAGCCTTCACGGCATGGAATCAAAATGCAGTATGATGTGGTGGCCCCTTAATGCGGGCCGCCTCGTGGCAATATCGTGGAGCAATCGATCGCATGCGGTCAATTGTGCGTGTTCGATCGCACGCTCCAATGAAGCTACTTCATAGGCGCCGGGAAAACTATCGCGCCGGCGACAGCCATATCAGATTGGCTCGCTTAGATGTCGATAATCTGGCCATCCATGGCGGCAAACGCACCGCTGAACTCGGCTTTCGCCAGTTTGACGATAGTATCCAGTTCCTCGTCGCTGCGGCTGGGCGCGTGGTGGATGAAGCCGACATTCTTGGCATCGGCAAGTTTGGCAAGACGGATCGCCTGTTGCCAGGAAGAGTGGCCATAACCGCGGTAAAGACCCATTTCCTCATCTGTAAACATGGCGTCGTAGAGAAAGAGATCGACGTCCCTGATCAGTTCGAGCACGTTTTCGTCGATTTGTCCCGGCTCATGCTCCGTATCGGTGATGATGGCCAGCGACTTTCCTTCCCAGTCCAGACGGTACCCAACGGCGTTGCCGGGATGATTGAGCATGCCGGTTCTGATCGAGAGTCCGGGATGAACATCGAGCACATCGCCCGGCAGGAAGTCCCGCGTCGCCATCTTCGCGCAGCAAATCTCCAGTGGGACCGGGAACCAGGGGGGGCTCATGAAGTCTTTGAGCATTTCCCTCGTCGTCATGGAGCCGCAGAGGTGGCCCGACCAGATGGCAACGTCATTGGCGCTGTTATAGAAGGGTTTAAAATAGGGAAAGCCGACGATGTGATCGTAGTGACAGTGGGAAAAGAAGAGATTGACGTCGGTGACGCCTTCGGCGCGCAGGGCAAGACCCGCCGGATGAAGGCCCGAACCCGCATCGAACAACAGAACGTGATCACCGCATCTCACCTCGATGCAGATGGTATTCCCGCCGTATTTTCGGAAGTTTTCACCTGAAACGGGAAGCGTTCCCCGCGCACCCCAGATCTTTACCCGAAAATTCCTATTACTTTCCCGACGTGTTGTGTCGGAATTGAACGCCATGGCACACCCCAATAACAACGGAAACTTGCACGCTTTCCTCCCATGAAGCCCGTTGTCTCTATAGATTCTTATATCCGCCCTCGTTGGAGCGGCCGCCTTTCCCCTTATTCAGTCAGCATTTCATTTATATTGCAATAGTACGACATTTATTTTTCCAATGTCGCCGCGTCCGGTAGCACAGATATGCCATTCATGTTTTGGAGGTGGTACGCGCTTTGCTGAGTTCTGCCGTGGTCTGGGTGAGGCGTTCGGCAAGGACGCGCATGACCTTGATCGTGATATCGGGGAAGTCCGACATCAGTTTGAAGAACTGCTCCTTGCCGATGCGCAGGGCTTCCACATTGGTGGAGGCACGAATGGTCGCCGTTCTGACGCTGTCGCACAGGATGGCGATTTCGCCGACGATGGCGTTTCCCGTCATTTCGGCGACCTTCAGGGTGCCAGACGGGGAATCGACCAAGACATCCACCTTGCCGGTAAGAAGAACATAGGCGGCATCGCCCACATCACCCTGGCGGAACAGTGTATCGCCAGCGTGATAGGAGACCCGGTCTGATGCGAATGCCAGCAGCTTGAGTTTCGATGGCTCCATTTCCGAAAAAAACGGAACCCGCTTCAGCATCTGAATTTCGTCTTTAAACAGCATTGTCTTACCCTGTTCCTGTTCCACCTCGGCCACATTGTTTACGTTATGTCGCGACCATTTCCTTGAATGTACCGTTTTCCTCGGTCAAAGTCTCGAAACTTCCGTCAGCCGTTATCGACCCCTGGTGCACAACTATGATCCGCTCGAACAGGCGCGACAGATGCGCGTTCGACAGAACCCAGATGATCGCCGGATTATTGTTGTTCTGTTTCAGGAGTGTGATGACGCGTTCGACGATTTCTTCCTGCTGTCTTGGGTCGAGCCCCGGGAGAGGGCGGTTGAAGACGTAGTAGTCGGATTTGCGGATAAGCGCCCTTGCAAGGTTGAGCTTCTGGCGCTGGAGTGGTCCGAGCCGCTTGCCACCGGCGCCGAGGTTGAAATCGAGACCCACGGCCAGCACCCGCTCGTAAACGCCCTGCTTGCGCATCACATCGGCCACGATCCGGGTGATGCGGCGCGAGGCGTCGGTGTAACGGTGGCTGACCTTGCCGAAGAGGATGTTGTCCAGAAGGCTGGTCGCGCTCATGTATTTGGTTGGATCGTAGATTTCGATCACGTTTTTCAAGCTGTCGGGCAGGTTCTCATGGAACATGTGCCGGACCTCGACTATCCTGTTCATGATCTCAGGCGTCAGAAGACCAAAACGCTGGCGAGGTTCGATGTAGAAGAAGCTGAGCCGCAGCATCGCCCGTTTTTCGTTTTCATTGGCCTCGTCGAAACTGCGGCTCTGAAGACGTTGCAGCATCTGCTGATAGACCGGAATGTCATCCGGCGTCATGAAGGTCAGCTGCTGGAAGAACGGGTGGTCTCCCGGCAGGTCGGCGAAGATTTCCACGATGTTTTCCGCGATTGTGTACCCCATTTCGAACAGGGTTTTGACGAGCCCCGTTTCACGCATCAGCGAGCGGAAATAATCGCTTTCGATAACGGTCCTGATGGATTGCGACGAGTCGCGCATGGTGCCGAACAGCAGGTTTTCACCGACCGTCGCCTCGCTATTGTAGCTCTCCAGTTCGAAGGGAGCGATAAGGCCGCTCAGGTTTTCCTTTTCCAGTTCGGCACGCAGCACATGCCGCAGCTCCACGATACGGGCGGCAAGATGCAGGTCCGTCAGAGGATCGATCGAGGAGCGCAGGGCAAACTCCAGAATATCCTGGGAGAGTTCGACGCTGTCGAGTACGTCTAGAATGGCCTGGATCAGATTTTCCGGGCGGCCGTCGCCTGCGGGGCTAGAGGCGTAGTCGATCCATTCACTGTTGATGTCGATCAGCGGATTTCCCGCCATCTTCGCCTCACGGATTTCCCACTTGCGGTGTTCCAGTGCGGCGCCCTCATACTCCTTGTCCGAAAGAGGCGCGTGTTTCAGGCCGTAAAGCAGATTATCCTTCAGGCTGGCGTGGAAGAAATAGCTGTCCGACGACACGTAGGAAATCCGTCGCCCCGTCAGCGATTCCGGCAGTTCCAGGATGTCGACGTCATTGAGGCTGATCTTGCCCGATATCGGCCAGAGCGTGCGGCCGATCGCATCCGCAAGCGCCTCGGCTCCGGACCCGCCGACGATCGCGATCACCTCGCCCGGTTCGATCTTCAGCGAAGCCTGCTCCAGAAGGCGGCTGCCGCTATCGTCTTCCAGCGTCAGATTGGCGACGACGAGCGGTGCGCTGATGGCCGCGACGGCGCCCGGCGAGAGTTTCTGCACCTTCTCGTCGATCATGTTCGGCGCATCGAACTGTTCGAAGACCTGCTCGTATTTCACCTGCACGTCCTGCCGGGCCTGATCCCAGTCGATCAGCTCCTTCAGAGGGCCGGGAAGTTCCTTATAGGCATTAATGACGGCGACGAGCTGGCCGACGTCGAGGCTGCCTTTGAGGGTGAGATAGCCTCCGAGCGCATAGAAGAAAAAGGGGGTAAGCTGGGCAAGGAAGTTATTGATGAACTTGACCAGAAACTTCCACTGGTAGAGATCGTAGCGGATCTTGAAGATATCGCCGAGGCGATGGGAAGCATCCGCGCGCTCGTAGTTGGACGTGTCATATGCATGGATCGTGCCGATACCGTCAACCATTTCGCCGATACGTCCGGCAAGCTGACGCGCACTCAGCTGCCGCTGGCGGCCGAGTTCGATCAGGCGGCGGCGCATTTTCGGAATGATGCCGACCTGGATCGCCGCCATGAAAGCTGCGATCAGGCCCAGCCAGAAGTTCTGGACGAGGATGAAGAACAGCGCGGACAGCGCCTGACCGCCGAGAAGCGCCGGCTGGACGAAGGCGTCGCCGGTAAAGCCGCCGAGCGGCTCCACCTCGTCCTTCACCATGCTGGAGATTTCCGCTCCCTTGACCCGCTTGAAGTGGGAGGGCGGGAACCGCAAAATCTTGTCGATGAGCTCAAAGCGGATACGCCGCAAAAGCCGTTCACCAAGCCGGCCCTTGTAGGTGTTGATGTAATATTTGAAGAGGCCGTTGATAATGACAAGCGCAAGGAACGTGAGGCTGAGCGCCATCAACATCGACATGCGGTTGAGCTCAAGGCCCGGAAACAAGGTCACGGTGCCCCAATAGGGAATATCCACCGTGAGATGCATGAAGAGCTGCGTTGCATTCGCGCCTTCGAACCCGTCGCCCTGAATAGGACCATTAACGATCTGTTTGGGCAGGTCGAATGCCAGGAAATAGGGGATCATGGACAGGGCCACGATCAGCAGAATAAAAAGCTGCTGCCGCTTTGTGTGCGACCAGATATAACGCGTAAGGCTTTGTTCCATGTAAAACTTCTATGACCTGTCGGGCGAGGCCCGGCGTGTTGGTTTGCGCGGTGTCTAGACGATCCGGTGGCGGGGGGCGCAACCTCCTCCTGCAAATGGGAATGAGACTCGCTATTTATCAGCATATTCAAGCGGTTTCGAGCAAAATAGCGGAACTGGCGTGACTTCTGTGCCTTCCTGCGTTTGCTTTTGCAACATGCGGGCGTAGGCGATATAAATGAGACTGTATTTTTAGATTTCGCTAATATTGTTGTTTTTATTGTAGAACAGGCACTGTGATGCTCCGATATGATGATCCCGTAACGGTTGAGCCGGACACTGGCGCAACGATGGCAAGGTCGATGGCGATAGATATTTCAGAGCATGCAGGCAGCGACCGTTCTTTCGATTCATTGTTGCTTTCGGGCGACGCTGCGAATGGGGCGGTTGCGCATCCCGTGTCCTTTGGCGGGCTGACCGGAATTTTTCATCCCGCCCCCGGGGATGTGAGACAGGACCATGCTGTTCTTTTCGTCAGTCCCTGGGGTATGGAGGAGCTGTGCAGCCGCAAGTTTCAGCGTGTTCTGGCCGAGAGGCTGTCGGCGCGCGGCGTTGCAAGCCTGCGCTTCGACTATCTTGGCGCGGGTGATGCCCTTGATCCTGACGATGCGGGCCGCGCGGCCGACTGGATTGCAGACGCGCGCGCGGCGCTAACTCATCTGAAACGCGTTTCGGGATGCGCCAAGGTCGTGGTTGTGGCGCAGGGACTAGGCTGCCTGATCGCGTCAGAGGCGTTTGCCACCTCGGCCGACGTAAGCGCGATGGCGCTTTTGGGACCCGTCGTTTCCGGCCGCGCGTATCTGCGTGAGGTGGCGATGTGGTCATCCATGATCGATGACGGTTTGGGTCTTTTGCCTCAGCAACGAATGACCGACGCCGGCTCAATCGCCGGCATGGTTATGCCCCTGGGTGTAGCGGATGCGATCAGGAAGACCAATCTTTCCAACCTGACCACCGCTCCGGCAGGTGCACTTCTGGTCCTTTCGCGACCCGGTCGTGTGACCGATGCGGATTTCGCAAGGCATCTTCAGGCTATCGGCGGTTCGGTGGAGGAGGCCGCTTTTGCAGGCTACGACGATCTTGTCTCAAGCCCGACGCTTTCAAAAATATCTGGCGATGTGGTGAACCGGCTGGTGAACTGGATTCTGTCCCAGACCCATGTTTCGAGCACTTTCCAAGTCGGTGAAGACATCGTGCTCAATGCGCCACAAGTCGGTCGGGGTTTCATCGAGCAACCGGTACAATTTTGCGAAGGCGGTCGACTCTTCGGCGTCTTTTGCGGGCCTGAAAATGGCGAAGCGGTATCCTCGGTTCTCCTGCTTGGCGCTGCTTATGATCGCCACGCGGGGTGGGGCAGGCTCTCCGTGCAGATGGCCCGCGCCCTCGCGACGGAGGGTGTGGCATCGCTTCGCTTCGACGCGGCCAATATTGCTGACAGCCCTCCCGTCAAAAACGTGCCCGAGCAGGTTCTTTACGATGTCGCGCAGAATGACGATGTGTCTGCCGCGCTCGATTTTCTCAGCAAGCGGTCCAATGGGCCGATCATTGCGGCGGGACGGTGCAGCGGTGCTTATCTCGCCTTCAACGGCGCGATTGCCGATGACCGGATCAGCGCTGTGGTAGCCGTCAATCCGGTTGTTTTCCATTGGCGCAAGGGCCGCTCTGTGGACGAGGCGCTGCATAAGCGGCCCCGGTCCTTTGGGGAATACAGCCAGCGTTTTCGACAGGGTGCGACGTTCAAGCGCCTCATCAGCGGCGACGTCGACGTGGTGAGCGCCGGGCTGAACATCGTCAAGGCGACGCTCAAGCGGCTTTCGACAAAAACCGCGAGGCTTTTCCGCCGGGGCAGCGAGGAAGGGCGCGCCGTTTATGGTGCTTTCGACAGATTGAAAGCGAACAATACCGCCGTTCATCTGCTCTACAGCGAAAACGATGACGGTCTTGAGCACTTCCAGTATTATTTCGATGCCGATGGCAGGGGGCTGTCCGTCTATCAGAATGTATCGCTGACGATCATTCCCGACGCTGACCACAACCTGTCGACGCCAGAAGCCAAGGCAACGTTCATTGATGCGGTGAGGCGGCTCGCCCTAGAAGGAAAACCGGCGGCTGGAGCCCAGTGACATCACCTCTCCTGATGGAGGGCTTCCGACTGTCGCTATATCCGGCACGAGGCCTATTCTTCTGGTTTCGCCCGGGGCGAGGTGGAACCAGTTTTCGCTGGCGTGGTAACCGTCCGCCGCAATGTGGACGGATTGCGCCAGCCGGTCTGCGCCGATGTCGATGTGCCAGCTGCCGCTCGTCTCACGGAGCGTGACCTGAATGTTTGCGGCATGCAGCGCCTTCTTGCGGCCGAGCGGAAAATGGAATGCATCGGCAAGGATCTGTCCGGTCGCGACATCGCGAAGTCTGGCAACCGTGACGTCATGGGACGGCGGGCCGAAGCGATAGGCATAGGTCGTGTCGAAGAAGGCGCCGAACAGGTCGGTCGCAGCAATGGTCTGGCTCTGTCGCGGTCGCAGCGTAATTGATCGCTTGGCATGAACGACGGGCTGATTGCCGTCCCGCAGGCAGGTGAGTTCGAGCATGGCCTCGACGGCCTTGCCGGTCTCGTTGATGAGTTGAATATCGAGCCCATTGGTGCCTTCATCGAGCAGATTGACCTGAATGGGGCGAAATGCCCTTTTCAGGGCGTGCCACACCGACTTCGGCCTGCCCGAGGCATCGATGATGCCCCAGCCCGCACCGGGAACGAGGTCCTGCAATGTCCAGACCAGAGCGCCCTGACAGGAGGAACCGCTGCGCCGCCATTCGGCGAAAGTCGCCTCCATGACCTCTGCCGTCGCGGCCCGGGACATGTCGAGATAAAGGCCGCCGTCTTCGCGGCGCAGGACATCAGGTTCAACGTCATAAAGCAGCTTCAGATAGTGATCGCGGACATCCTCGAAATCCCAGGAGGCGCCACGGTCGCGCGGTGTGCGGGCCTTCCACCGTGGATCATGCACGGCGACGCCGGGAAGATATCTGTCCAACGTCTGCTGTTCAGGGATGTTGGAGAAGGCGAGACATTCGCCGGCAAAGCGCAGATTTGCCCGGCGGGCATCTTCCAGCGGCCGGCAATATGCGCCGACGCCGTAATAGTGGCCAACGCCCGCATTGGGGAAGAAAGGCAATGCACCGCCGGAGGGCGAGTTTGCAACATAGGCTGCGTCCGGCCGTTTTTCTGCGAGGAGGCTTGGCAGCACGTCCTCGGTCAGCATTCCCTTCCATATCTGTTCCGGCAGGCCGAGCATCGCGCCCTGCTGATATATTTCACTGCCGCCGCAGAAAACGGCAAGCGATGGGGAAAGTGCGGTGGCTTCCAGGAACTGCGCGATTTCCGTGACGATATGCTGGCGCAGGCTCTCGTCTTTTGCCGGATAGTCGAAATTGGCGAGCATCGCATCCTGCCAGACCATGATGCCGAGTTCGTCGCAAAGCGCAAAAAATTCCGGCGTCTCATAGGCCATGGTTCCGCCGATGCGGATCATGTTCATGCCTGCCTCGGCTGCTTTCCTGAGCCAGGGCTCGTAATCCTGCTTCGTGCCGGGGAGGCGTACAATATCGGCCGTCGTCCAGACCGCGCCTCGGCAGAAGATGGGTTGACCGTTCACCTTCAGGCCAAAACCATTGCCGTCTTCGCCCCGATCGACTTCGATCTGCCGGAAACCGGTTCGGCCGAGATGATGTTGTGCGCCATCCAGCTCGACAATAACGTCATGCAAAGCCGGTTGGGTGTGAGTGTGCGGCCACCAACGTTCGACCTCTGGCAGCCGCAGTTCCCCCGAAAGTTTGCCGCTTTCGTCCGCAGAGAGATCGACGCTGCAACCGGCGCAGACGAGCTTTGCCGTTTCTATCGGGCGTTGCGTTTGCAGTGTGATGCGGATAATTCCCGTTCCATCGCCCTGGAGCGAAGACTGGAGCGATGAGAGTACGGCGTTCTGCCGTATCAGGCTGATGGGCCGCCACGGACCGGCGGCGTGGATTTCCGGGCACCAGCCAGGCATGTAACCCAGCGCGGTGGTGCGGACCAGCCGCAACCCTTGGCTATTCATCATCTGCGGCCGCCAGCGGGCGCGGGGACCGGTTTTCTCGAGCCGTGGGGCAAGCGCCCGGAAGCAGATCGCAAGCTCGTCGGCGCCTGTCAGTTCGACGGGCACTTCCAGCCTTTCGAACATGCTTTGGCCAGCGGCAATCAACTCACCGTTCAGGAAGATTTCAGCGATGGTGGAAAGACCATCGAAGCGCAGGGTGGCCCGTTCACGGGCGCCTGAAATCATCGTCAGCCGATACCAGGCATCCCTGTCATTGAGGGGATGTGGAGCAAGGCGGTCGAATTTTCCGGCCGTTTCCAAGGCTTGCGCCACGGTCCCTGGAACGGAGACATGAAGGCCTTCGATCGAGGCGGGAATATCGGATGGGGTCTCAAAGGCATCGGCCGATGTCAGCGTCAGCGTCCAGCCCTCGCTCAGCAGCTCTTCGCTTTCGCCCGGCAGGTAAATCCTCACGCTGCCTCGCTGGCATCGGTCAGTTTTTTGCCAAGGCATTCCATCAGGCCATCCCAGGCATCGGCGGCCGGATCGAGCACTGAAGCCAGCGCATCGAACTTGCGGCGCGTGACGGCGCGCGCGAGCTGGAACTGCACGGTCTTGGCGACTTCGGCTATGCGCAGGGCGTGGTCCCTCGCTGCTGCATAGTCGTCCTTATCCAGCCACTCGAGATGGCTTGCCAACAATTCGAAATTGGCGCCAAGCTGGCGCAGCGTGTTGAAGGCATATTTGTGGAAAAAACCGAAAGGCCGGTCGGCGACCTTTTCAACCTGGGTCGGAAATACCTTTGCGAATGCCCTTACCGGATTGGTCGAGGGCCGCCTTGTGAAATGAAAATTCAGCAGCCGTTGGGCAGTCTTTCGACTATGCGCCGGCGAAGGATTATTGTCCGCGAATTTGGCAAATTCCGTATAGGGCAGGAAGGGCGGGTCCGTCTCCGTGAGATGATGCTGGAACAACCCGTCGAAGTCTTCGCCAGAGAGGTGGAAGAAGCCGGCATTGTGGAAATAGTCCAGCTCCCGCTTGTCGAGATCAAGCCGGTTGATGGCGATGGTGGTCTTGCCGTGTTCTTTCCGGTAGCCCACTCCATGGGTGTCGGGCATGTAGAAGCTGTCCATCTCGATGAGGCAGATGCGGCCGCGTTCCAGTTGCGCCTCGATGTGGTTTTCCACTGTGTCGAAGATCGCAAGCTCGGTGGCGCGGACGCCATAAAGCGCCTCCAGATCCTCCAACGGCACCTTGAAAAAGGTGAACTGGTCGCCTTCGAAATCCTGCGTCAGGGTGAACCCGAACATGGCTTCCGGGGCCAAGCCCTTCGAGGCCAGCACCTCGATCCACAAATCGATGTAGCAATTGGTCTCCGGCCACATTCTCTCGGAGGAATGGAGTGGATGCTGCACATAGTTTTTTGGATCGAGACCGGGAAAAATCTGCCGCATGAATGATCAGCCCCAGAGCGTTTCCCGGACAGGCGCAGGCCATGCCTTCACGTCCAGGCCGTGATGGGCAAACAGTGCAAGCGCGATGCGCTCAAGCCCGAAGCCGACGCAGGCAGTATGCGCGACCTCGCCGTTTGCGAGATTGAGGCCCCATTTCTGGCCGAAGGCATCCTGATGGTAATTGAAGCTCATGCAGGCCGTCGGGTTGGTCGTTGATGTCACGGGGATCAGCAGTTCGAATTTCAGGTTCTGGTCGCGCTGGTTGTTGGCGAGCATCTTGCCGGCGCGGCCGAAGAAGGGATCGTTGGCAATATCGATGGTGACCTCAAGGCCGACCGCTTTCATCATCTCCACGCCGCGATCCATCCAGGTCTGGCGGAATTCGGTGACGTTCGCCTCGGTGCCCATGCAAACATATTCGCGCATGCGGAAAAGCTGCTGGCGCGCGGGGTCTCTGGAGGGCTCGTGGCGGAAGCAATAGGACTGGATGTCATAGAGACCGCCGCCGGCGGGAAGCGCGCCGCGCTTGGCGATTGTCGGGTAAAGCGGATAGCAGGCTGCTGGCGTCAGCACGATGTCGGTTGCTTTCTGGTCCTTGGTCCAATCGCCTCCCTCATCCATGGTTTTCAGCAGGCTGACATGATCCAGTTCGCAGCCGCAGAAGGAATGGACCGTGCCGGCAAGCTGCGGGAAGCTCTTCATGTAACCGCTTTTTTCGAAGTAAGCGCGGTTGATGCCGGGCGGAAAACGGATGGCCTCGGCACCGTCGGCACCACCGGTTCGGTCGATCAGCCGCTCGAATGCGGCAATGACGTCCTCAAACTGGCCACTGCGGCCATAAAGACCATCCACACCCGTTTCAATCAGCAGGCCTTCTTCGAACAGTCGATCGAGGAACGATGTTTGCATGTCCATGGTCTTATCCCAAAAGGCTCGTGTCCTGCTTGTGAACCAGCAGGAGGTTGGCGGAATTGCCGAGAATCCGGTCATTGGAAATCATCAGGCGTGCGGAATGCGCGTCGCGCAGGTGTCGGCCAAGGCTATAGGGCGTGCCGTTCTTGTAGCCCATGATGCCGCAGACCAGCATGGCGTGATCGATGATTTCAAGAATGGTTTCCGAAGAGCAGATTTTCACGTTGTTCATGGCGACGGCAAAAGCCATGGACATCAGCTTTTCCGGGTCGCTCTTGGTGTCCTCATAGGCCTTGACGCCAGCGATGACGTTGGACTTCACCACCTGCAGCTTGCTGGAAACCTCCGCAAGGCGAATAGCGCCGGGAGGGGCGGTGCCGGGCGACTTGCGGGCTGCGGCCCTGACGAAGGACTGGGCGCGCAGCACCGCGTCGGAGGCAATACCGTACCAGACGGCGCTCCACAGCAGATGCGAACTTGCAAGCATGGATTGTGCAGCGATTTCCGCGAAGGGCTTCGGGAAAATCTGCGCTGCCGGCGCTTGCCCGCGAAACAGGAAGCCGTCCGAACAGGTGCCGCGCATGCCGAGCGTATCCCAGGTGTGGGTCTTTTCGAGCGTGTACTGGTTTTTCAGGAAGACGGTCATCACCTGATCGGCGGGCGCTGCATCCTTGTGGGCGCGCGAGGTGATGAGGATCGCGTCGGCATTGCTGCCATAGGAGATAACGGTCGCATCCTTTTCCAGCTGGCAGCTGTCGCCTTCGACTTCAATCGCGCAGATCGAATTGCGCAGGTTGCCGCCGATGCCGCCTTCAGTGGTGGCCGAGGCGAGCAGCAGTTGCTCACCGGCCACCCGGCGCATGAAGCCGGTGTGCCAGGCGCTGTCCACCCCGTGTTCCACAAGACTGGAAAGTTTGATGTGGTGCATGGCGAAGATCATCGCCGTCGCTGAACAGGCCTGGCCGAGCCGGGCGCAGATATTGGCGATCTCCTGAAGGCTCGCGCCTTCGCCGCCGAGAGGAGAGGGTATCTGGATGCCGAGCAAGCGCTCTGCACGCAATGCGTCGATGGCTTCCTGTGGAAACCGACCGGCAACATCGACGTCATCCGCATGCTTGGCGGCTACGATTGCGACACGGCCCGCGCGCGCGGACAGCGTGTTATCCTGCGGCGCGACGGTCACGTTCATCAGGCTGCCTCTTTACCATCCAGAATGAGCTTAACGGTGTCTTCAATGGCCTTGATGCTGGCAAATGACTTGCGGTTCAGCAGGTTATCCGGAAACTCGATGTCGAATGCCTCTTCTATTCCCAGCATCAATTGCACGGAAGCAAAGGAAGAAAGGCCAGCCGCGTAAAGATCGGCGTCATCTGCAATCGTATCGACGGGGCTTGGAAGCTGGCCGAATTTCGCCAGTATTTCACGTATAGTCGCGTTCATTCAGACGTATCTCCCATGAATCTCACATCAGGATGGTTTGTGCTTATCGTTACGACGCAAACGATAATATTCGCCTAAGCCAATAGGTTAATTGCAACTAACGGAAGAATGCGCCATTTGGGCATCTTTGCCAAGCGCGGATCGTGGTCTTGACAAAAGGCCGGGGGTGTTTTTTCCTGTCGCCATTCACCAGGGGTGTCCCGTCAAGGGGCTGAGATTCTGCTTTCATGCGCAGTGACCCGTTGAACCTGATCCAGTTCATACTGGCGTAGGGACGGTGCAAAGACCTGAAGGCGGGCGGGCGCATGGCGTTTCGTGTCGGCACCCAGGTATTTTCCATCATTCCGGCTCGAACTGGGTCTCCACTGTCAAACTTTGGAGCCTCAAGATGAATATCGCTGCCAAGACCATCCCTCTCTCCGTCACAACCGGGCCGCATGCCGCTTCCACGAAAATCCACAAGCCGGGCATTTTGCATCCGCAAATCCGCGTGCCGATGCGCGAAATCGCCGCGCACCCGACGGCCGGCGAACCGCCGGTCACTGTCTATGATTCCTCGGGTCCCTATACCGATCCCTCCCATCCTGTCCTGATCGAAAAGGGTCTGCCGCGTCTGCGTCACGAGTGGATCGTCGCCCGCGGCGATGTCGAGGCTTATGAGGGAAGGCACGTCAAGCCGGAGGACAACGGTTTTGCTACTGGCGAGCGCCTGACGCCTGAATTTGCCGTGCGTCATCGGCCGCTGAGAGCGACCGAGGGCAAGGCGGTGACGCAACTTGCCTATGCCAGGGCCGGCATTATCACGCCGGAAATGGAATTCATCGCCATTCGCGAAAATCTCGGGCGTGAGGCAGCGAAGGAGAAGCTCGCTCGTGACGGCGAGAGTTTCGGCGCGCATATTCCTGATTATGTCACGGCGGAATTCGTGCGTCAGGAAGTGGCGGCCGGCCGTGCCATTATCCCTGCCAACATCAATCACCCGGAACTTGAGCCGATGATCATCGGCCGCAATTTTCTCGTCAAGATCAACGCCAATATCGGCAATTCCGCCGTCACCTCCTCCATGGCGGAAGAGGTTGAGAAGATGGTGTGGGCAATCCGCTGGGGTGCGGATACCGTCATGGACCTGTCGACTGGCCGCAACATTCACAATATCCGCGAATGGATCATCCGCAATTCGCCGGTGCCGATCGGAACCGTGCCGCTTTATCAGGCGCTGGAGAAGGTCAACGGCATTGCCGAGGATCTCACCTGGGAGGTGTTCCGCGATACGCTGATCGAGCAGGCGGAGCAGGGCGTGGATTACTTCACCATCCATGCCGGCGTGCGGCTGCACTACATTCCGCTGACCGTTAACCGTGTCACCGGCATCGTTTCGCGCGGCGGCTCTATCATGGCCAAGTGGTGTCTGCATCACCACAAGGAAAGCTTCCTCTATGAGCATTTCGAGGAGATTTGCGACATCTGCCGGGCTTACGATGTCTCCTTCTCACTGGGCGATGGCCTGCGTCCCGGCTCGATCGCCGACGCCAATGACGCTGCGCAGTTCGCCGAGCTGGAAACGCTGGGCGAGTTGACGCAGGTCGCCTGGGCCAAGGATTGCCAGGTGATGATCGAAGGCCCCGGCCATGTACCGATGCACAAGATCAAGGAGAATATGGACAAACAGCTGAAGACCTGCGGTGAGGCGCCCTTCTATACGCTGGGACCGCTGACCACGGACATTGCGCCGGGTTACGATCACATCACATCCGGCATCGGCGCGGCGATGATCGGCTGGTTCGGTACCGCGATGCTCTGCTATGTTACGCCGAAGGAACATCTTGGCCTGCCCGATCGTAACGACGTGAAGGTCGGTGTCATCACCTATAAGATCGCCGCCCACGCCGCCGATCTCGCCAAGGGCCATCCCGCCGCACAGGTGCGGGACGACGCGCTGTCGCGCGCAAGGTTTGAGTTCCGCTGGGAGGATCAGTTCAACCTGTCGCTCGATCCCGATACGGCGCGGTCCTTCCATGATGAGACCTTGCCGAAGGAAGCGCATAAGGTCGCGCATTTCTGCTCCATGTGCGGACCGAAATTCTGCTCGATGCGGATTTCCCACGATATCCGCGCTGAGGCGCAGAAGGAGGGGCTGGAGGCCATGGCCGCACGTTTCAAGGAAGGCGGCGAGCTTTACATGCCGCTTCCGACTCCCGCGAGCGCCGAGTAAATGCGTGTTCTCGTCAAGGGAACGGGGGTCGCCGGTTTGACGGCGGCCTTCGAACTGGCGCGGAGGGGCGTTGTTGTCGCGGTGTCTGAGCGCGCTGCCGCGCCTTTTCGCGGGGCGTCGTTTTATGCGGGCGGCATGCTGGCGCCCTGGTGTGAGCGCGAAAGCGCGGAAGAACGGGTTCTGACGCTGGGCAAGGCCTCGCTTGGCTGGTGGGATGACGCGACACCCGGTCTGGTGGTTCGCAACGGAACGCTGGTCATCGCGCCCGCTCGTGACAAAGCGGAGCTTTCTCGTTTCGCATCCAGGACGAGCGGCTATCGCTCGGTGAATGAGGCCGAAATCGCCGATCTGGAGCCCGATCTTGCCGGTCGCTTCCGATCAGGGCTCTACTTTGCGGATGAGGGGCATCTCGATCCGCGCCTTGCACTGCAGTCACTCTACGAGCAGCTTTGCGGAATGGGGGTGCTGTTTCATATGGGCGTTTCGGTGGATGAACAGCGGTTCGACCGAGTGGTGGATTGCACCGGATCTGCGGCAGTGGGAGAAATTCCCAGCCTTCGCGGCGTGCGGGGAGAGATGCTCTACCTCGCCACGTCGGAGGTTTCGCTTTCCCGTCCCGTCCGCCTGCTGCATCCGCGCATTCCGCTTTACATCGTGCCGCGCGAGCCGGGGCGTTTCATGGTGGGTGCGACGATGATCGAGACGGAGGATGCGGGCGCCATTTCGGCCCGCTCGATGATGGAATGTCTCAATGCCGCCTATGCCGTGCATCCGGCCTTTGCGGAAGCGGGCATCATCGAGACCGGCACGGGCGTGCGTCCCGCCTATCCCGACAATCTTCCCAAAGTCACGGAGGATGGTCGGACCATCTGCATAAACGGCGCGCACCGACACGGTTTTCTGCTCTCGCCCGCGATGGCGCGGCAGGTCGCGCGGATTATTTGCTAAAATCTATCTCATAAGGAACGGGATCATGAAACTTCTGGTCAACGGCGACGAGCTTGATATCGCCGCTGAAACGCTGGCTGGTCTGCTTGCCCGCCTCGATTACGAAGGCGAGTGGCTGGCAACGGCGGTCAATGGCGATCTGGTGCATTCGGAAGAACGCGCCAGCTACGTGCTGAGAGCTTTCGACCGTGTCGAAATCCTCTCGCCGATGCAGGGAGGTTGAGACCATGCTGACGCTTTATGGCCGCGAGGTATCTTCCCGCCTTCTCCTCGGCACGGCGCGCTATCCATCGCCCGCCGTGCTCGCGGATGCGGTGCGGGCGAGCGATACGGATATTCTGACGATTTCGCTGCGCCGGGAAATGGCGGGGGCTAAGAAGGGCGGCCAGTTTTTCGAGCTGATTCGCGAATTGGACCGCCATATCCTGCCCAACACCGCCGGGTGCCACACCGCCAAGGAAGCGGTGCTGACGGCAAAGATGGCGCGCGAGGTTTTTCGTACCAACTGGATCAAGCTGGAGGTCATCGGTCATCACGACACGCTGCAGCCTGATGTCTTTGCGCTTGTCGAAGCCGCGAAAATCCTCTGTGATGAAGGGTTCGAGGTGTTTCCTTATACGACCGATGACCTGGTCGTGGCGGAAAAGCTGCTGGAGGCGGGATGCCAGGTGCTGATGCCCTGGTGCGCGCCAATCGGCAGCGCCATGGGGCCGCTCAATCTGATGGCGCTGAAGTCGATGCGGGCGCGTTTTCCTGATGTGCCTCTGATTGTCGATGCCGGCATTGGTCGGCCGTCTCACGCCGTCACTGTCATGGAGCTTGGCTACGATGCCGTTCTCTTGAACACGGCGGTGGCGGGCGCAGGAGACCCGGTCGGCATGGCCAAGGCTTTCGCCCGCGCAATTGAGGCCGGCCATCAGGCATACCTCGCCACTCCGCTGGAGCCACGGGATATGGCCGTTCCTTCGACACCGGTTATTGGGACAGCGGTTTTTTCCTGATTATCGTTCGGGTCGACATCAGGCACGTGGCGTTTGGCGTTGACAGCGTCAGATGGTGGCGAGATACCGGGAGAAAAGGGAAACGGCATGACGCTACTCACCAATCTTCTGACGGATATTTCAGGCGTTTCGGTCGGCAATGTCACCGATCTTTCCCTTGGCTCCGGGGTGACGGCGATTGTTTTCGAAAAGCCGGTCATTGCCTCGGGTTCTGTTTTGGGCGGCGCGCCGGGCGGGCGTGATATCGGCCTGCTCGATCCGGCGATGACGGTGGAAACGGTGGATGCCTTCGTGCTGTCGGGCGGCTCGGCCTTTGGGTTGGATGCGGCAGGCGGTGTTCAGGCCGGGCTGCGGGAGATCGGCCGCGGACTTCAGGTGGGTTCTACCCGCGTACCCATCGCGCCACAGGCGATCCTCATGGATCTGCTGAACGGCGGTGACAAAAATTGGGGATTGCATTCGCCCTATCGCGAGATGGGATATGCAGCTTTCAAGGCGGCGCGTGCGGCGCCTTTCGAACTCGGGACGGCCGGCGCCGGAACCGGGGCGACGACCGCGACCTTCAAGGGAGGGCTCGGCTCGGCAAGTGCTATCAGTTCCAGCGGTTATAAAGTGGCAGCTATTGTCGCCGTCAACGCGCTTGGCTCGGCAACCCTTGGCGCGAGCCGCCACTTCTGGTCGGCGCCGTTTGAAGTGTCTGGCGAGTTTGGCGGAAGCGGGTTTCCGCAAAGCTTTGAACCGGACGATACCGGCTTGCGCCTGAAGGGCGTCAACCTCACGGCAACGACCATCGGCGCGGTCGTGACGGATGCCGCACTCACGAAAGCGCAGGCGCATCGCCTTTCCATCACGGCGCATGACGGGCTGGCCCGCGCCGTGCTTCCCGCCCATCTGCCGAGTGACGGCGACACCATGTTTGCAGCGGCGACCGGGGAAAAACCGCTCGAAGGCGGCATTCATTTCGCCGAGCTTTGCCACCTCGCCACCCTCACCATGGCGAGGGCAGTGGCGCGCGGCGTCTATGAGGCAACAGCCCTGCCGGTGGAGGGGGCGCAAAAAGCCTATCGTGATCTTCATGGGTTGAGGTCGACCGATGAGTGAAGCCCGCTCCCCCCTGAAACCCGTTTTCCGTATCGACTTTCCACCCGGGGACCGTCTCGGGCATGGCAAAATCGAGTTGATGGCGCTCATTGCCGAAACCGGGTCCATTTCCGCCGCCGGGCGGGCAATGGATATGTCCTATCGTCGCGCATGGTTGTTGGTGGATGCGCTCAACCGTATGTTCGCGCAGCCGGTCATCGAATCACAACGCGGTGGAAAACAGGGTGGCGGCGCGTCGCTGACGGCTTTCGGAACCGAGTTGCTAGATCGGTATCGTGGCATGGAAAAGCGGATCGCCGACGCGTTGCGCGCGGATATTGACTGGCTGGAGAAAAACCGCAATCCCGATGCGGCCGTCAATAGGGATTGAGAGCCGCCGACTTTATGATCAAATGCACCGGTTTTCCCGGTTCCAGTTGCAGCCGCTCATGGGAGAGGGCTGTGATGCGCGACTGTATGAGATCGCCGCCGCAATCCACCTGAACCGTCATCATGCCGTCTTCGCTGAGAGAGACCGTCGCGACGTGGCCTTCGAGAATGTTGAGGGCGCTAAGCCCCCCGGGTTTGACGGTTGCCAGCATCACATCGCGTGCCGGTATCAAAACCCGCGCGGGGCTGCCGGACATTCCCTTTTTTGCCGGAACATGAAGCAGCATGGTCTTTAACCGTACGGCGGCGAGTTCATGCCGCTCGTCGAAGCTCTCAATCTGCCCGGAGAGAATGCTGCCTGCCTCGCGCCTTTCGAGGTGGGTGCTGAAATCCGGTCTCGCCAGCACGTCTGCCGCTATGCCCTGCGCTTCCACCTTGCCGTCTTTCATCACGATGATGCGGTCTGCAAGGCGGGCGACCTCCTGAATGGAATGGCTGACATAGATGATGGGGATTTTTGTCTCGTCGCGCAGCCGTTCGAGATAGGGAATAATCTCGGCCTTCCGCTGCTCGTCCAGAGAGGCAAGCGGTTCGTCCATCAGCAGCAGCCTTGGAGAGGAAAGCAGGGCGCGGCCGATAGCGATACGCTGTTTTTCACCGCCCGAGAGTTTGTCCGGACGTCGATGCAACAGATGGCCAATGCCGAGCATGTCGACGACAGGACCTTCCTGCGCCACCTTGGATTTGTCTTCGGTGAACCATTTGCCGTACTGCAGATTTTGCGCAACGCTGAGATGGGGAAAGAGCCGCGGCTCTTGAAAAACATAGCCGAACCGGCGTCTATGGGCCGGCAGAAACAGCCGCTTTTTGCTGTTGGCAAAAACCTCCCCATCCAACGTGACTTCACCTTCGTCCGGCCGCAGAAGGCCAGCGACGATGCGGATCATCGACGTCTTGCCAGAACCGGACCGACCGAACAGGGCGGTAACGCCGCCTTCTGAGGTGAAGGACGCATTGAGCTCGAATGACCCGAGGCGATGGCGGGTGGTGACTGAAAGGGTCATTCCATGCTCACCCGTTTGCCGATGATGCGCGCCAGAAACTCCGAGACGAGCAGGGCGAGCATGGAAATCACGACGGAGACGACGGTCAGCCGCAATGCGCCGGCGTCTCCGCCCGGAACCTGGGTGAAGGTATAGATGGCGGCTGAGAGCGTCTGCGTTTCACCTGGGATGTTGGAAACGAAGGTGATGGTCGCGCCGAATTCGCCCATCGCCTTTGCGAAAGCGAGAATCATGCCGGCGATGATGCCGGGCAATGTGAGGGGAAGCGTAACCGTGAGGAAGACCCAGAGCGGACTTGCGCCCAAGGTTTCCGCTGCCTCCTCCAGTTTGCGGTCCACCGCTTCGACGGAGAGGCGGATGGAGCGCACCATCAGCGGAAAAGCCATGACTGCGCAGGCGAGCGCTGCTCCCGTCCAGCGAAACGAAAAGACGAGACCGAACCAGCTGTCGAGAAATTGCCCGATCGCGCCCCTGCGGCCGAACAGGACGAGCAGAAGATAACCTGTGACGACGGGCGGCAGGATGAGTGGCAGGTGAACGATGCCGTTCAGCAGTGACTTTCCCCAGAAGCGGCCGCGCGCCAACGCCACGGCGACCGCAATACCGAAAGGCAGGCTGGCAAGCATGGCGATGGAGGAGACCCACAGGCTGAGCCGGATCGCCGTCCATTCTTCAGGGCTGAGTGTCCACCAATGCAATGCCATATCCTGCAATCGTCATCTCTCGCGGCCAATATGCTGGGCTCACGAAAGGCAGTTTATTTCAAAACGGTAAAGCCTTGCTTTTCGAAGAAGGGCGTTGCCTTGGCCGACTTCAGGAAATCAAGATAGGCTTTTGCTGCCGGGGACTTGGCTTCCGATAGAATGGCGACCGGGTAGATGATCGGCGGATGGCTGTCTTCCGGGAAGGCGCCGACGATCTTCACACCCGGATCGGCGGCGGCATCGGTCTGGTAGACGATGCCATAGGGGGCTTCGCCGCGGGAGACGAGCAGCAGCGCGGCACGCACGCTTTCCGCACCGGCGACCTTTTGTTCGATCGAGGACCAGACCCCGAGTTTTTCCAGAGCGGCCTTGCCGTATTTGCCCGCCGGTACGGAATCGACTGCGCCCATGGCTAGACGGCCGTCGCCAACCAGAGCGGCAAGATCGAAGCCCTGCTTGATTTCAACTGGCTTTGCCTTGTCTGCCGGGGCGACGAGAACGATGCGGTTGCCGAGAAGGTTGGAGCGGCTGTCAGCGTTGATCAGCTTCTTTTCGGCAACATAGTCCATCCAGGCAAGGTCGGCGGAAATGAAGATGTCGGCCGGCGCCCCCTGCTCGATCTGCTTGGCGAGCGCGGAGCTCGCGGCATAGGAGACGATGACCTCGTTGCCGCTGTCCTTCGCCCATTCCGCGTTGATGGCGTCGAGTGCGTTTTTCATGCTCGCCGCGGCAAACACGGTCACTTTTTCGGCGGCATAAGCTGGAGCGCTCACAAAGGACGCTGCGATGGAGAAGGACGTAGCTACGGCAATGGTTTTGAAAAAGCTGCGGCGCGAAGGTCTCATGATGCGTGTCCCCGATACGTGATATTCGTATGAATATATCGATATGGCGAAAGGGCAAGCATTATATTTTCATGGATATATCGCGTAAAATGGGCGTGACGATCGCAGAGGTTCGGGCGAACCACTAGCTGTTGAAGAATCCCTTGCCCCGCAAATGGTCGACCCTGTTAAGGATCAAAAACGCTCGCCGGCGAAATGAGCGATCTGCGCGCCGGCTTCGTAATAGGCTTCCTTCACCGCCCGCAAGGCCTGTGCTTTCGGCTCTGTCAACGGCAGGGGCATTTCGGCTTCGCTGATCTCACCGAGAATATGTTGCGCGAGCACCTTGCCAAATGCCGTGCCGGGCGCGATGCCGCGGCCATTGTAGCCGGAGAATCCGATGACATTGTCCGCGAAAATGTGGAAGCGCGGCACGGCGTTGTCGGTCATGCCGATCTTGCCATACCATTCATATTCGAATTCCGTGTCTCCAAGCTGCGGGAAAAGCCGCTTCAGCGATCGTTTTGCCCAGGCACGATGAATGGCGGCGCCGGTGCCGCGCAGGGCGCCGACACTGCCGAAGACCAACCGGCCGGCTTTGTCCATCCGGAAGGAGGAGAGAATTTCCTTCGTGTCCCAGCAACCCTCACACCCCGGCAAGATACTCTTTCGCAGGTTGTCGCCAAGCGGTCTGGTGGCGAAATTGAAATAGGGAAGGTAGGTCTGCTCATCGCGGACGATCCGCCATGGACCGGTGCTGTAGGCTTCCGTGGCAACAACGATCCAGTTGGCAGTTACCGAGCCTTGCTCGGTTTTGACCAGCCATTTTCCATGGCTGCGCTCGGTGGCGATCACCGGGCTATCGGTATGCAGACGCGCACCTTTCTTCCGGGCAGCTGCGGCAAGGCCCCGAACATAGGCGAGCGGCTGGATCGTGCCTGCCCGCGTGTCGAGGAGGGCGCCGGAATACGCGGTGCTGCCGATTCGTCTCGCTGTCTCCTCGGCATCTAGAACACGCACCGGCGCGCCCCTCGCGGCCCACTGCGCACAGCGCTCGTGGATTTCAGCAAGTCCCCTTTCGCCGACAGCGCAATGAAGCGTACCGTTCTTCTCGATTTCGCAGGCGATGTCGTGTCTTTCCACCAGTTCTCGGACAAGAAGCGGCGCATTGCCCAGCAGGCCGAGAAGACGTTCGCCAAAGGTTGAACCCAGCACGCCGGGCAATTCTTTGGGCATGACCCACATGCCACCATTGATGAGCCCGACATTGCGCCCGGCGCCCCCGAACCCGATCTCTTTTGCTTCCAGGAGAACGACGTCGACACCTTTTTCGGCCAGATGAAGGGCGGCGGATTGTCCGGTGAAACCACCACCGACGACGACGACATCGGCAACGGATTCGCCTTGCAAGGCGGGTGTTACGGGCGGTTGCGGCGCGGTCTTTTCCCAGAGACCGTGGGAGCGGGGGTCGTTATACATCGTTCCACCATGGTGCGGGCAAGTTCATTTGGTTTCCGTATGGGTGACAAGCCCTTGTTAATGAGACTTTACAAGCCGCGGCGTCTGTTGAATATCGACATATCGTCAAGAGTTCATTCCGCGAGGGAATATGGTGCTGCCACCCCGCCGTTTTCTGCCGTCGCTTTCGCTGCTCGCCGCCTTCGAGGCCGCTTCGCGCACCGGCAGCGTCACTGCAGCGGCGAGAGAACTCGGCCTGACGCAGGGTGCCGTGAGCCGACAGATCCTCGCCCTGGAAGAGCAGCTCGGCGTCGCGCTGTTCCTGCGCGAGCGTCAGACGATCCGGCTGACACGGGCGGGAGAGGGATATGCGCGCGACATCCGCGAGGCGTTGCGGCGCATATCGACGGCCTCGCTCAACCTGCGCGCCAATCCGGATGGCGGCACGCTCAATCTCGGCGTCCTCCCGAGTTTCGGAACCCGCTGGCTCGTGCCGCGGCTTCCCGATTTCATCGCCCGGCATCCCGGGGTTTCGGTCAATCTGCTGACGCGGGCGTCACTCTTCGATCTCCGAACTGACACCGTCGATGCGGCGATCCACTTCGGGCTGCCGCACTGGCCGGGTACAGAGCTGATTTTCCTGATGCATGAAAAAGTTATTCCGGTGTGCAGCCCGGCGTTTAAGGAACGTCACGGGCTTACGCGCCCGGAAAATCTCCTGCATGTGCCGCTTTTGCACATGACGACCCGCCCCGATGCCTGGGAGCAATGGTTTCGCAGCCACGATGTGGATTTTGACAATGTGCATGGCATGTTGTTCGATCAATTCACGACGATAGCGGAAGCGGCGAGCGCCGGCGTCGGGGCGTCTCTCATTCCCTCTTTCATGATTGAGGAAGAAATCGAGAGCGGTCGCCTCGTCGCGGCAGTTGCCGGGCAAGTGGAGAGCGAAGAAGCCTATTATCTCGCCTGCATGCCTGATCGTGCAGGCTATCCGCCGCTCGACAGTTTTCGAGACTGGATCGTTTCCCAGGCGGCAATCGGCAGTAGCGGCAGCTGAAGAGTTTTCGCCGTCAACCGGTGTCGGTCTTGCAAGAGGCGCGCGGCTGAGCCAATAGTGCCCCATGACAGGTGGCGGACGGCGCCACACACTGCACGTTCCAATACGGGAGATATCCGTGAAGCCCATTTTTGTTCAGCTTCAATGCGAACCCGGCAAGACCTACGATGTCGCCGATGCCATTTATAAGACCGAACTGGTTTCGGAACTTTACTCGACGAGCGGCGAGTATGATCTGCTGCTGAAAATCTACCTGCCGCAGGAAGAGGATATAGGCAAGTTCATCAACCAGAACATCGTCAATATTCCGGGGATCGTGCGGTCCCTGACAACGCTGACTTTCACGGCGTTTTAAGGCGCAAGCGCCATCAGTGGCTCAAGGGATAATTCTGTAAGGCTTTCGGGTGAAGCCATCCGAGGATATGCGCGCCACAGGCGGCGCAGCTATAATCTCATGCAATAAAAGAGTGCGCCATCGGCCGGTCATGCGGCTTCAATATCGGGCGCACTCTGTGTTCTGCGTTTCGATGAGAAGCTGGAACGCAAGCCGCATCAGGCAACTGCGGCCAGGTTCCGGTTACGCACGAGATCACGGATGGCGATCCGCACGTCGTCGGCACTGTCGAACTTCTGTTCGTCCAGGTCGTGAACGTGGAACTTCACCGCGATGAACTTCAGCCGGTCGTTGTCGGGTATGACGATGCCGACGGGTTCGCCAGCGAATTCAATAACTTGCTTTTGCATAGGTATACTCCCGCTGTGGCTACTTCACACAGCATGTTGTCGAACAGATTTTCTGAAAATTGTGACCGTCAGGTCACATTCGACAGCAGCGGGAACACGTGGATTTAAATCCAGCATTCCAGGACTCAAGACCAAGGATTGCGTTAATGGCACTATGTTTTGACATGACACACTCCCTGTATTGGTGTTGGCCTAGAATCAGGAGACTCGTTCTCCAGTTCCACACTGATAATCCAGACCAGCGTTAAAATCAATGCTGATTGTTATAGGTAGAATATTTTTCTTTATGATGACAGGACAGGGGCGGAAATGTGAAATTTTTGTTTCCACATGCCTGAACCCTCAAAAGCCTTGCGGCGCAGGGCCGCTATGTCATTTTTTAATCGATGTCTGTCGTTCGTGGCGGGTAAATATGATCGTTGCCGTTGAAGTCTGAAACGGCATAACAGCCATCGCGAGTCTTCGCTGCCGCATTTCGGCCAATTGCTGCCTTGCCGTGACCACCGGGGATGTCAAGAACATAGGTCGGCTGACACAGACCGGAGACATGGCCGCGCAAAGCGGAAACGATTCGCTGGCCTTCCTCGATCGTCAGCCGGAAATGGCTGGTGCCCGGTGCGAGATCGGGATGATGAAGATAATAGGGCTTGATCCGTGCCTCGACGAAGGCGCGCATCAGGTCAGCGAGAACGGCGGGATCGTCGTTGACGCCTTTTAACAGCACCGTCTGGCTCACCATGGCGATACCGGCGTCGATCAGCCGTGCCGAGGCTTGTCGCGCCGCCTCGCTCAGCTCACGGGCGTGGTTGGCGTGCAGCGCGACGTAGGTCGTCTTGCCGCTGGCTTTCAGCGCATCGATCAATGTCACGTCGATTCGACCGGGGTCAACCACTGGAACGCGCGTGTGGAAGCGCACAATTTTAACGTGTGGGATGTCTTTGAGGCGCTTCATCAGCTCCGACAAACGCCGTGCGGAAAGAACGAGTGGATCGCCACCTGTCAGGATGACCTCCCAGATGGAAGGGTTCGCGCTTATGTAGCCGAATGCGGCGTCGAGTTCCTCCGGGCTCATCATGCCATTGCCCTGCGGCCCAACCATTTCACGGCGGAAGCAGAAACGGCAATAGACCGGGCAGACATGCACCGCCTTCAGCAGGACGCGGTCGGGATAGCGGTGGACGATGCCGTGGACCGGGCTATGCGCGTGATCGCCAATCGGGTCGTCGCATTCTTCGGGAAGGTGAACGAGTTCCGCAACGTCGGGAACGAATTGCCGGGCTATCGGATCGTCAGGATCGCTGTCATCTACCAGCGCTGCTATTGTTGGTGTTATCGCAAGCGCGTAACGCTCTGTCACAGCGCGCAGATCATCAAGCGCTCCGGTCTTGATCAGTCCGGCTTCGAGCAACGCCTCCGGTGTCTTGATGGCTTCCGAATGCTTCATCGGCCATAATCCGCAACGGGTGCCCACATGACGAGATCGATGCGGGGCGCGCCGGTTGCCAGCATGACAAGCCGATCGAAGCCGAGTGCGATGCCGCTTGCGGGCGGCATGATTGCGAGTGCCGCCAGAAAATCATCGTCCAGCGGATAGGTTTCGCCGTAAACCCGCTGTTTCTCCGCCATCTCCATGTCGAAACGCCGTCTCTGCTCGTTGGCGTCGGTCAATTCGCCGAATGCGTTGGCCAGTTCAACACCGCAGGCGTAAAGCTCGAAACGTTCCGCGACGCGGCCGTCTTTCGGCGACCTGCGGGCGAGGGCCGCTTCACAGGTAGGATATTCGTCGAGGATCGTCGCCCTGCCGAAACCCAGTTCGGGCTCGATCCGCTCGACAATGACGCGGCTGAACATATCGGCCCAGGTATCGTCCTCAGCCACGCGAATGCCGGCATCGGTCAAACGCGCGGCAAGCTGGCGGCTGTCGGTCTCGCCGTTTTGGTCGATGGTGGCCAGAAGATCGACGCCCGCATAGCGCAGAAAGGCTTCGGCGACGCTTATCCGCTCCGGTTCGAGAAAGGGGTCGACGCTGCGACCGCGATAGGTGAACGTCTTCGTGCCTGCGGTTTCCGCTGCCAATGCCAGAAGATTGGCGCTGTCCCTCATCAGGCTCTCATAGGTTTCGCCCACACGATACCATTCCAGCATGGTGAATTCCGGGTGGTGGAGGGGACCTCGTTCTCGATTTCGGTAGACATGGGCGAAGCAGGAAATGCGTTTTTCGCCGGCTGCAAGCAACTTCTTGCAGGCGAACTCCGGCGAGGTGTGGAGATAAAGCGGCACGGCGTCGCCGGCCGGAGTCAGGGCTCGCGTGGCGAAAGCATGCAGATGCGCCTCGTTGCCGGGCGACATCTGCAATGTCGCGGTATCGACCTCCAGGAAATCCGCGTCAGTAAAATAGTTTCGGAAGGCCGACTGGATACGATTGCGACCAAGCAGAAACGCGCGGCGATCGGCATGGACGTCGGGCGTCCACCATGGCGACATTGTTCCGTTGCTTTCGCGCATTCTCAGTTCTTTTCCGTCTTCCATGCGGGCGCTCGATCGTCAGGATATGGCCCGCAAAGCGCCTGATCGGGTCATTTAAAGCAGGCCCGGGCGGAAAACCGCTAGGCACTCTTCCGCGAATTGCTGTAGAAGGCTGGCAATTCGTGCGGATTTAAGGTAGTTGCGCCCCAGAAAACAGACAAAACGTCTGCCGGGGCAGGTGCTGCCGTGCAGTCCTTTACGACGCATTTCATCGAGTTACAAGGAAGTCATATGGTCAAGGTTATCGCCTCATCCGTCCGCAAGGGCAATGTTCTGGACGTCGACGGCAAGCTTTACGTCGTTCTCACCGCGCAGAACTTTCACCCCGGCAAGGGCACGCCGGTCACCCAGGTAGATATGCGCCGCATCGTCGACGGCGTGAAGGTCTCCGAGCGCTGGCGCACCACCGAACAGGTCGAGCGCGCCTTCGTTGAGGACCTGAACTTCCAGTTCCTGTATGAAGACGGCGAAGGCTTCCACTTCATGAACCCCGAAAACTACGACCAGGTCGTGGTCGATGCCGAGACGATGGGCGACCAGAAGGCTTATCTGCAGGAAGGCATGACCTGTGTTCTCTCGATCCACGAAGGCAATCCGCTGGCGGTCGAACTGCCGCGTCACGTCACGCTCGAGATCATGGAAACCGAGCCGGTTGTGAAGGGCCAAACGGCTTCGTCGTCCTACAAGCCGGCAATTCTTTCCAACGGCATTCGCACCATGGTACCGCCGCATATCGATGCCGGCATCCGCGTGGTCATCGCGACGGAAGATAATTCCTACGTCGAGCGCGCCAAGAACTGAGCCTTACGGCTGATGAGATAAAAAGCACCTGATGACGGGTGCTTTTAATGTCCGCAATAAAAAAGCCCGCGTCGAGACGCGGGCTTTTTGTTTGTCATTTTGGATGCTGTCACATGCCCTTGGCGACGGCGGCAGCGGCAATGGTAGGTCCGCCCCTGTTGGGAGCCGTCGTCTGGCCGACAGCATAACCGCCACCGAGCGCGATGCTGAGGGCGACATAATCCTGAGCCGTCTGCTGTACGGCCTGAGCAAGGCTCGCCTGCGCAGTGGAAACCTGGCGCTGCGCGTCCAGAACGTCGAGCAGGGACGAAGCGCCATCGCGGTAGCTTGCCGTCGAAAGCTGAAGTGCTTCACGATAGGAAGCCACGGTCCTGCGAAGAGCGTCTGCGGTGCGCTGGTCGCGGTTGACGGCGGCAAGAGCGTTTTCAACCTCTTCGACCGCGTTCAGAACCGTCGCCTTCCAGGCAAGGTATTGTTCGCGTGCCTGCGAGTTCGCAATGTCGACATTGGCGCGCAGGCGACCACCATCCAGAATGGGCAGAACCAGCGACGGGCCAAAGGACCAGCTGTTGGCCGAGCCGCGGCTGCCACCACTGATGAAGCTATAGCTCGGCGTGATCGAGCCGCTGAGTTCGATGCTTGGATAAAGCTGCGCTTCAGCTACACCGATGGCAGCGACCGCAGCGGCAAGATTGCGCTCGGCAACGCGAATATCCGGTCGGTTACGGATGAGGTCAGCGGGGATGCCTGTGCGCGGGATGCTGCGGGCAACCGGTTGACGTGCGCCCTTCTGCAATTCCGTAATGAGCGACGATGCCGGCATGCCGAGCAGGGTTGCGATGCGATGGGCGGCCTTGCGGAAATTGGTTTCCAGTCCCGGAATTTCAGACAGGGTCGAATTGACGAGACCCTCGGACTGTACCACGTCGAGACGGGAGGCAGCACCAGCTTCAAGCTGTAGCTTCGTCAGATCCAGCGTCTCGCGACGCGAACCGAGGTTCTGGCGGGCAATCGCCAGTCGCTCCTGATAATAACGAACGTCAATATAGGCTGACGCCACCGCAGAGATCAGCGTCAGACGCTGAACATCAACGGTCGAGTATGCGGCATCAAGATCTGCGCTGGCGCTTTCCCGGGCACGCTGGTAGCGGCCGAAAAGATCGAGCAGCCAGGAAACGCTGAGGCCGCCGGAAGAGGTGTTCGTCACCGGCACATCGCGCAGGCTGCCAGATGTCTGGCTGGTCGTATGCTGCCCCTGTGCATTCAGGCTCGGAAGCGCACCGGCGCCGGCGATGATGACATTTGCCTGCGCCTGATTGATGCGCTCGATAGCCTGCATCACGGTCAGGTTCTGTTGAAGGCCGGTCGCGACATAGCCATTAAGGCGGCTGTCGTTGAATGCGGTCCACCACGCGACGCTGCTGATGTCACCGTTGCTGGTCTTGCCGCCTTCCGCGAACTTGCCCGGCAACTGGATTTCCGGTGTCTTTTGGTCGGGCCCGACGACACAGCCTGCAAGCAGCAGCATTGTCAGGGGAGCGATAGCGCGAATAGACAGCATGTAATTTTCCCAATTCTTAGGTTGGCTTACCGAGCGTGGCTGACAAATGGGCTGCGCGGTCGATATGCCGTAGAAACGTGCACTTGCCAAATCGGCGATATTTCTAGCAGCGTATTAACGGTTGGCACAGCCCATTTTTGTTTTGTTAACGCCTTGAAAGGCGGCGAATGATGACGAAAAAGGACGGAACGAAGAAAATTCCGAGCAGTGTTGCAGAAAGCATACCACCCAGGACGCCAATGCCGATTGCATTTTGCGCAGCAGAACCCGCTCCGGTTGCGATGGCGAGAGGCACGACACCGAGGATGAAGGCGAGCGAGGTCATGATGATCGGGCGCAGGCGCAGCTTCGCCGCCTCCAGAGTCGCTTCCATCAGGCTCAGTCCGTGCTCCTGCCTCTCCTTGGCGAATTCGACGATCAGAATCGCGTTCTTTGCCGCAAGCCCGATCGTGGTCAGAAGGCCGACTTTGAAGTAGACGTCGTTCGATTGACCGAAGAAATGCGCCGCCGTCAAAGCACCGAGAACACCCACCGGAACGGCCATGATGACCGAGAACGGGATCGACCAGCTTTCATAGAGGGCCGCAAGGCACAGGAAGACGATCAGCACCGACAGCGCGTAGAGCATCGGCGCCTGCGAACCCGAGAGGCGTTCCTGATAGGAGATGCCCTGCCAGGCCACCGTGTAACCACCCGGCAGGCTCGCCGTCAGACGCTCCATTTCGTCCATTGCGTCGCCCGAGGCGACGCCCGCTCCGGCAGTGCCCTCCAGCGAGATCGCCCCCGTGCCGTTGAAACGCGCCAGCGATGGCGGGGCATTGATCCATTTGACTTCGCTAAAGGAAGAGAAAGGCACCATCTCGCCATTGGTGTTGCGGGCATACCAGAACTTCAGATCGTCGGGCTGCATGCGATAGGGGGCGTCACCCTGGACATAGACGGGCTTCAACTCGCCATTAAGCGTGAAGTCATTGACATCGCGCCCCGCAAAGATCGTCGACAGCATGAGGTTCACGGAGGACAGGTCGACCCCCATGGCCCCCATTTTCTCCTGATCGAGAACGATCTTCATCTGGGTTTCGTTGTCCTGGCTGTCGCTTCTGAGCGAGCTGATCTTCGGATTGCCTGTGGCAAGCGCGATCAGTTCTTTCGATGAGGCCGTCAGGGCATCGGTGCCGTTTCGGCCGCTATCCACCAGATACATCGAGAAACCGCTCGACGTGCCCATGCCCTGAATGGCCGGCGGCAGAAGCGGGAAGACCTGCGCATCGCGGAAACCGAAGAAGGTGCCCATGGCGCGTTGAACGATGGCTCCGGCATGTTGCGCCGGCGCCGTGCGTTCCTCGAAATCCTTGAGCTTGGTGAAGACGATGGCGTTGTTTTGGCCGGAACCGCTGAAGCTGAAGCCAAGCACGCCAAACACCGATTCGACATTGGCAGCTTCTTTTTCGCGGAAGTAGCTCTCGACCTGTTTTACCACCTCATTGGTGCGTTCGATGTTCGAACCCGTCGGGGTCTGGATGATGGTCAGGAGCACACCCTGGTCTTCCTGTGGCAGGAACGAGCTTGGCAGCTTGCTGAAAAACCAGACGCAGCCACCGATGACGACCGCAAAGATGATCATGACGCGCAACGGGCGTTTCAGGAGATAGCCGATGGTGGAGACATAGCCATCCGTCGTCCTGCCGAAGCCGCGATTGAACCACGCACCCGGCCCGCGCTGCTTCTTGTGGTGGTCGATCGGCTTCAGCATGGTGGCGCACAGCGCCGGCGTCAGCACGATGGCGACAACGGCCGAAAGCAGCATCGCCGACACGATGGTGATCGAGAACTGGCGGTAGATGATGCCCGTCGACCCGCCAAAGAAAGCCATCGGAATGAAGACGGCGGTCAGGACGAGTGCGATGCCGATGATTGCACCAGTGATTTCGCCCATCGACTTCTCGGTCGCCTCGACCGGTGACAGACCCTCTTCCGACATGATGCGCTCGACGTTTTCAACGACAACGATAGCGTCGTCGACGAGGAGGCCGATGGCCAGAACCATGGCAAACATGGTCAGCGTGTTGATGGAATATCCGGTGAGTGCCAGAACACCGAAGGTACCGAGGAGCACGACCGGCACGGCGATCATCGGGATGAAGGTGGCCCTGAGGTTCTGGAGGAAGACCAGCAACACGACGAAGACGAGGATGATCGCTTCGATCAGTGTGTGGACCACCTTTTCGATAGACAGCTTGACGAAGGGGGTCGTGTCGTAGGGATACTCGATCGAGACGCCCTCGGGCAGGGAACCTTCGACATTGGTCAAAGCCGCTTTGACGCGGGCCGCGGTGTCGAGCGCATTTGCGCCTGTCGCGAGGTTGACCGCAAAGCCGGCCGAGGGACGGCCATTAGAACGGGAATCGCCGCCATAGGTTTCCTGGCCGATCTCAATACGCGCGACGTCACTCAGGCGAACGGTCGCACCGTCTTTCTCGACTTTCAGAATGACCTTTTCGAAGTCAGCAACGGTGGTGAGCTGGCTCTGTGCCGTGACCGTAACATTCAGCTGCTGACCCTTGACCGCGGGCACAGCGCCGAGAGAGCCGACGGAAACCTGGGTGTTCTGGCTTTCGATGGCGCCGGTGACGTCGGCCGTGGTCAGCTGGTACTTGTTGAGCTTGAACGGGTCCAGCCAGATACGCATGGCATATTCCGAACCGAACACGTTGATGCTGCCGACACCTTCGAGACGCTTGATCTGGTCTTCGACGCGGGAGGAGAAGACGTCGCCAAGGTCGGCCGAGTTGCGCTTGCCATCGGTGGAAATGAGCGCGCCGACCATGAGGATGCTCGATGTCGAGCGGCTGACCTGGATGCCGCGCTGCTGCACGGTATCGGGCAGCTGCGACTGAACGAGCTGGAGCTTGTTCTGTACCTGAACCTGCGCAATGTCAGGCAGGATGCTGTTGCCGAAGGTCAGCGTCACTTCGGCGCTGCCCGTCGAGGATGACGAGGTCATATAGGTGAGGTCATCGAGACCGGTCATGCCGTCCTCGATGATGGTCGTCACCGATTTTTCGACGGTTTCGGCACTGGCGCCGTTATAGGTGGCGCTGACACGAACCGTCGTCGGCGCGATGTCCGGATATTGCGAAATGGACAGGGTCCAGATCGCAAGGGCACCGCCCAGCATGATGACGATGGCAATAACCCATGCAAAAACGGGGCGCCGGATGAAGAAATGGGCCATGGCAGTCCTGCCTTACCTTGTGCGAGCTTCGACCGAGGGTTTGCTGCTCATGCTTATTTCGTTGGGGCGGCGGCAGGCGGAGCTTGCTGCGGCAGAACGACGATACCGCGATCGTCGATGGTTACTTCGACCGGTGCCACGGTCGCGCCATCGGCAATCCACTGGAAGCCATCAACGATGAGCTTGTCGCCATCCTTGACATTTTCCGTCACCAGCCAGGCGTTGCCAGACTGCTGGCTGGACGGGAAGGTGCGGGTCTCCACCTTGTTTTCCGCCGATACGAACTTTGCGGTCAGGTCACCATTGGCGTTGCGGCTCGCCGCGCGCTGCGGAATGCGGAAGCCTTTTTCCTTACCGATCGTCAGTGTGGCGCGAACATAGGTGCCGGGCAGCAGAAGATCGTCAGGGTTTTCGAACAGGGCGCGGATGGAGAAGGTGCCCGTCGTTTCGCTCACCGCCATGTCCGACATGTCGATCTTGCCGTCGTGTTTGTATTCGGTGCCGTCTTCTAGAGTCAGATGAATGCCTGTCTCCTTCGTGTCGCCACCAAGCTGACCGGACGAGATCGCCTTTTTCAGACGCAGCAGGTTGATGCTGGACTCCATCAGGTCGATGTAGATCGGATCGATGCGGCGTAGCGTGGTCAGCGCCGTCGTCTGGTTTGCGGTCACCACGTTGCCGATACTGAAGGCGGTAGCGCTGGTAATGCCGTCGAAAGGTGCGCGGACCTTGGTGAGATCGAGATTGATCTCCGCCGTTTCCAGCGCCGCCTTCGTCTGGGCCACATCAGCCTGTGCCTGCAGCAGCGTTACCTTGGCATTTTCGTATTCGATCTGCGTTGCGCCGCTGTTGACCAGCCGCTCATAGCGGGCAAGATTTGCCTCGGCGCTCGGAATGCTTGCCTCGGCCTTTGCCACATTGGCCTTGGCCTGCGCCACTTCCGCCAGATAGGTATTGTCCTCGATCTGGTAGAGAACGTCGCCCTGCTTGACCTCGCTGCCCTCCTTGAAAGGGATTTCGCGGATGATGCCAGTGACGCGCGGGCGGATCTCCGCGGTCTGGAACGCGCTGGCGCGGCCTGGCAGCACCGTGGTCAGCGGATATTCGCTGTTCTTCATCACGATGACGCTGACGGGAGACGGCGGACGCGCGGCACCCTGGCCGGGTGCCTGATTGCTTTCTCCGCCATCGCTGCATGCGGCCAGAAGCGCGGTGACACACAGAGAAGCAAATAGGGGTAAAATACGTCGGCTCATCGTTCTTCCCTGCGTCCTGATCGCATTCAACTATAAGCGCAATGTCGCTCGGCGGATGCGCGTCCGAGGACCGACGTGACAGGCGAAGGCCTTAACAGGGACCCGATTCGCTCATTTCGTCCGAACCGCCAAGCGCATAGAAGCGCAGGCTAATGCGCTTCGCAAGCAATTGCGAGAAGGTGACGTAAATTGGGAATCGTCACTTAGCAAGTGGATTGCGTAATCCCGCATCGATCAGATCGACGAGTTGATCACAACGTGTTGCTAAATTGCCGATATCTTCCCGGGCGATGAGGACGGGATGGATGACGCTGGTCAACGCATGCAGCACGGTTTCGCCAAGAGAAAGAGCGTCGGTTGCTGCGTAGGTTCCAGCCTCAACGCCATCCTCTATGATTTCGGCCAGCAGTTTCACGATGACGGTTTTATAATAATCGCCGCATTTCATATCCTGCTTGGCGGTCATCAGGATCATCTCGAAGACGTAGGGATTTTTATTGAGATCCTGATGGTGCTGTTCCATCAGGTTGTGCGCGAGATGGCGCAGCCTCTCCAGCGGCGGGTGACTTTTGTCGAGCGGACAGATCTGCCGTTCGAAAACGCCGATCTGTTCGAAACCAAGCGCGTCGACGAGGGCGTTCTTCGAGCTGAAATTCTTGAAGACATTGGCAGGAGACATGCTGAGCGCTGCGGCAATATCGGCAATCGCCACGGCGTTGAAGCCACGCTCGCGGAAAAGCTCTTCCGCTTTTGCTAAAATGTCCCGCCGGGTCTCCTCGGCGGAACGGCGAGGCCGGCGTTTGACAGGACGGTCATTCTTCCTGTCTGCCTTGCTCGCGTGTTCGATCATCTTGGTCACGGTCAGACTCCGGGGAAAAACGGCTCCAGGTTCCGACGTACTCTTGCAAGCGGCGTTTCACCGCTGTCATCGGGAACGAAGCTCTGCCCGGTGATGCGCTCGTAAGCATCAATGTAGACCCTGGAGGTCTGGAGGACGAGATCCTGCGGGATTTCGGGAATGTCGTCCTTATAGGGATCGCAGCGCTCGGCGACCCAGGCTCTGACGAAGTCCTTGTCGAAGCTTGCCGGGCGGGTGCCACCCCGAAAGCTCTCGTCGTAGCTGTCGGCCATCCAGTAGCGGCTGCTGTCCGGCGTATGGATTTCGTCAGCCAGGATGATGTTGCCGTTTTCATCCGTGCCGAATTCATATTTCGTGTCGACGAGAATGAGACCCTGCTTTGCGGCAATCTCCTGTCCACGTTTGAAGAGGGCCAGCGCGTAGCGGGACAGCTTGTCCCATTGCTCTTGGGTCAGGAGTTTCTTCTCCACGATCTCGGTCGGCGTGAGCGGCTCGTCATGGCCGCCGTCAAAAGCCTTGCTCGTTGGTGTGATGACCGGCTGTGGCAAAATCTGATTGTCCTTCATCCCGTCAGGGAGGCTCATGCCGTACATCTGTCGTTCACCCTTCTTATAAAGGGTAAGGATGGAGGTGCCGGTCGTGCCGGCGAGATAACCGCGCACGACGATCTCGACCGGCAGGATATCGAGCCTCTTGCCGATGACGACATTGGGGTCCGGATAGCTGACAACATGGTTGGGGCAAATGTCCATCGTCCGGTCAAACCAGTAGCGCGCGGTCTGCGTCAGGACCTGTCCCTTATAAGGGATGCATGTGAGGATTCGATCAAAGGCGCTCAGGCGGTCGGTGGAAATAATAATGCGATTGCCGTCTGGCAGGTCGTAATTCTCGCGCACTTTGCCACGGTAATATTTCGGCAGCTCGGGAATGACGGCTTCATCGAGAATGCGCACGGGCTCTCCAATTCTTGTCTCTATAGGGCGTCAGACGCCCTCATGGCTCTAAAACTCCTGTAGGATGCTATTACATGTTTCCCGATACAGGACCAGACGCGATGTTATCGGCGGTTTCCCGGCCGTATTTTAGGTTGAACCCGAAACTACCG